>JACMMA010000810.1 GCA_014379275.1 Armatimonadota bacterium
CGTACGGGCGCCGCCATCAACTCATCTGCACGGTTCGTCACCACAATTTCACCGACATCTACGCCAATTCCGCGCCGCCACGCCGTAGCGAAGGCCCCGTCCTACGCGGCACTCACCCTGTTTCAAGCCCGTTTCACCGGAATCTGGATCCTGCCCGAAGCCTGCGCCGCCCGCCGCACCGACACCGCCATCTCCGCCAACGCCTTCAGGCCCGCGCAACGTCCGCAAACGCTCGTCTTCGAGTACAATCTACTCTGGCTCAACGTGCCCTCCGACGACTACCGCCGCTAAGTAACCCGTCTCCTCAGCCAGCCACGATATACCGGATGTACCCTCGCCAATCTCGAAAAAGACGCGCTCGTCCCCGCCGAATCCCGCGAAATCGCCCGCGTCGAAGCCATTCAAGCCGAGATCGCAGCCATAGACAGCGAAATCGATAACCGCGTCCTCGACCTCCATCAGATCACCGCCCTGCCGACCGCCAGCGGATCCTCGGCTCCGCCCCCCGGCCGAAGAGGAATCCGCCGAAGAAGCTAACCCCGACCAGGGCGGAATCCTATTCCGCCAGTACACTCTTTCCCTCACCTGTCGGAAGAACGTTCGGCGTCGCAGACGCTCACAGACGCGCGTTTCACCCCGGGTAAGGTATTACATCCCGTTTGACAATCGCCCCGCCCCGCGATAACATGCAACGGTTAAAAACGCCAATCCTGCGGTTGCCGGACAGGGGACTCCTGCCCACGCGACGTGCGTTCTCCCTAGGGGTAGGGAAGCGCAGGTAGCAACCGACATCACACCCGAAACAAAGGAAAACCCCATGCCATTGCCCGTTGAAACGGCTGCGTCCGTTGTCGCCGACTATAAGACCCACGAATCCGATACCGGATCGCCCGAAGTGCAGGTCGCTCTGCTCACCGCGCGTATCACACAGCTTACCGACCATCTCCGTTTGCACAAGAAGGACCACCACACCCGGCGCGGTCTGCTCATGCTCGTCGGGCGCCGCAAACGACTGCTCACCTACCTCGCCGGCGTAGACATCGAACGATACCGTTCCCTTGTTGCCCGCTTAGGAATCCGGTCCCGGCTATAATCTATCCCGTGACACGTTCCTTTATCAACCACTAACCCGAACGGCGGACGCCCGCGTAAAGCACCAGCGTCCGCCGTTCGCACATCAAGTAGGTGGCCGGGTTATTAAGTAATTCGGCTGTTGGGTATCAGGTTTCAGTGCAACTCCGTTTCCTAGCACCCAACAGCCGAATTACCGAATAACCCGGCCACCCAACCTGCGTCGCGTAAAAGAAAGAATAAACTATATGTCAGTAACAACCGTCTCGATGGAACTCCCCGGCGGACGAACCATCACCATCGAATCCGGCAAACTCGCCAAACAAGCCGGTGGAGCGGTCACCGTCACCGTCGGCGATACCGTGATCCTCTCCACCGCCACCATGAACGCCGAAGCGAAACCCGGCATGGATTTCTTCCCGCTCACCTGCGACTATGAAGAGCGCAAGTACGCGATCGGCAAGATCCCCGGCGGCTTCATCAAGCGGGGGGGACGGCCCTCCGACCGCGCCATTCTCACCTCCCGCCTGATGGACCGCCCGCTCCGCCCCCTGTTCGCCAAAGGTATGCGCAACGACACCTCGGTCGTCTCCATGCCTCTTTCGGTTGATCTGACGCATCTCCCTGACGTATACGCCGTTCTCGGCGCGTCTGCGGCACTCACCGTTTCCAACATACCGTTCGACGGTCCCATCGGCTGTGTTCGCATCGCCCTGAACGAGGAAGGCGGATTCATCATCAACCCCTCGCAGGAAGAGCAACAGGCGTCTAAACTCGACCTGGTCGTCGCCGGTACCGCCAAAGCCATCCTGATGGTCGAAGCGGGTTGTAGCGAAATAACCGAGACCGAAATGCTAGCCGCGTTCGATGCCGCGCACGAAGTGATCAAACTCCAGTGTGCCATGCTCGAAGAACTGCGCGAAAAAGGCGGGAAGTCGAAGTCCGAAGTCAAGCTGCACGAGTATGACAAAGACCTGGTCAAAGTCATCGAGGAGCGCTTTTCTGCCACCCTCCGCGCCGGTCTGCAGGACCCCGATAAGGCGTCCCGCGAAGCCGGTCTGACCCTGCTGATCAACGACGTAGTCGAGAAGATGCAGGACGAGTACCCGGACCGCAAAGGCGACCTGCGCGAATGCGCCGACAAGGTCGTCAAGGACCAGTTGCGCGACCTGATCGTCTCCGAAAACAAGCGCCCCGACGGACGAACGTCCACCGAAATCCGCCCGATCACCGTCGAAGTCGGCTTGCTCCCGCGCGTCCACGGCACCGGTCTCTTCACGCGCGGTCAAACCCAGGTCCTCACAACGCTGACACTGGGCAGTGGTGACGATGCACAGACGATGGATACGCTGGAAGAAGAAGGATCGAAGCATTACCTTCATTATTACAACTTCCCGAGTTGGTCCGTGGGTGAGGTGCGTCCCTCGCGTGGACCGGGACGCCGCGAAATCGGACATGGTATGCTCGCCGAACGTGCGCTACAAGCCGTGATCCCGGGGCGCGATGTTTGGCCCTACACGATGCTCCTGACTTCGGAAGTGCTGGAATCGAACGGCTCTACCTCGATGGCGTCTACCTGTGGCTCGACGCTCGCGCTTCTAGACGCCGGTGTGCCGATCAAGGCTCCGGTGGCGGGTATCGCGATGGGATTGATCAACGAGGGCGATAAGTTCGCGGTGTTGACCGACATCCAGGGTATGGAAGACTTTTCCGGTGACATGGACTTCAAGGTAGCCGGAACCGAGGCGGGTATCACCGCACTCCAACTCGACACGAAGATTCAGGGCATCCCGCGCCATGTGTTCGTTTCGGCGTTCGAGCAAGCACGCGTCGCCCGACTGTTCATTCTGGGCAAGATGAAGGAAGTGATCGCGGAAACGCGTCCGGAACTGTCGCAGTACGCGCCGCGCATTATCACGATCTCGATCGATCCCGAGCAGATCGGTCTGATTATCGGACCCGGCGGCAAGACGATCAAGAAGATCACAGCGGATACCGGGGCGAAGATCGACATCGAGCAGGATGGCACCGTGCACATCGCGGCGGTAGATGGTCTTGCGGGAGAGCAAGCCCGGAAGATCATCGAGTCGATGACTAAGAGCGTTACACCCGGCGAAGTCTATGAAGGCA
>JACMMA010000140.1 GCA_014379275.1 Armatimonadota bacterium
GACAAAGGGCTGAATGGCGACGCGACCTGGCCCGCGAAAGACGGCGTCGCGTTCGACCCGGATCATGAGGGGCACTACGGATGGAAAACAGCGGCGGTGCGCGACAAACTGGGAGAGTGGATGAACTCGTATCCCGCCACGCCCGACATTGTCCTGGTGCATCTGGGAACCAACGATCAGGGCGAGAAGGATCACGACGCCGCCATCATCCAGCCGATACGCGACATGATCGCCCGGCTCCGCGCGAAAAACCCGCGTGTTGTCGTATTGATCGGGCATTTGAACTTCAACGGCGGTGCCGCGCTGACGATCCGCCCGTTGGTGGAACAGCTGGCGCGGACTGTTAGCAGCGAAAAATCACCGGTGCTGACCGTCGCTCACTTCGAGGGGTGGAATGAGAACCCCGACGCTGCCAGCCCGGACACCTTCGATTGGGCACACCCGAACCCGCAGGGGCAACTGAAGATGGCGGACAAATGGTTCGCCGCGATGCGCCCCCACCTCGAACGACTCCGGAAAGAAGGGGCGAAGACGACTCCCTAACGGCGGGCGGTCGCCGCGCCCGTCTCGAACCCTTTGCGTGCGGCGGCGATGACCGAGGGGACCATTTTGCCGTCGCCGTCCTGCGATAGTTCCCAGAAGAATATGCCCGCGAGCCCGTTCTGTTTCGCCCATGCCCCTTTTCTCAGCGCCGTTTCGGGGTTATCGCCCGACGCGATCACGGCACCATCTTCGGCGAGCCAGGTCGCGCAAACGGCGGTCTTATCGATCACACCCGCGCCTTTCAGCGTGCGGTAAGCGACACTAAACTGTTTGTCGGCGGGGTTCGCCACCGGATCGCTCCAGTTCTTCGTCCGGAAGCCTCGCACGTAGAGTGGGATTCCCAGAATCAGTTTACTTGCCGGGAACCGCTTCGTTTCCCGCCAGTAGCGGATCGATCCGCTCGCGGTCAACGCGGTCTGGTCCGCCTGGGGGACGCCCGTCTTCAGAGGGAATAACGCCGCATGATACCCGGCGCGGTTGGACCAGGGTCCGTAGTAGTCATAGCACATCACCGCCGCCCAATCCACATGCGACAGGAGTGCGGGGGCGTCGTACCACCGCCCGTCCCAGTCTACGGACGGCACGGCAATAGTCACCAACATCGGGCGCGGAAGCGCGCCGCGTAGCGCCGCGGCGAAGCGGGACAGTCGGTTCGTGTCTGTTACACTTGCCGGATGCTCCCAGTCGATATCCGCGCCGTCATAGCCGACTTTTTTCACTTGCGCCGCGATCTCGGCAACCAGCTTTTGCGTACCCACCTCCGTCGCACAAAGAGCCGACAGCGCCTTGTTACTGTCCGCCCCGCCGACGGCAAGGAGCACCTTTACGCCGTTCCGGTGCGCTGTTTCCACCAGGGCACGTGAGGCGTCGATTGGCGGGAACCGGATACCGCCGCTCTCCGCGAGCGCGAAGGAATGCGCGATGTGCGTCAGCAGACTCCAATTGACCCGGTCCGGGGGCAGGTCGTTCTCATTCCAGCTCGAACGATACGCTAAAACTATCGGTTTCATCTGTCTATGCCCGCCCTATCACAACGACCATCCCCTGCACCGTGGCCAGTACCAGTTGTGGGAAGGTGACCGCCGCCATGCCTTCTACTCCAGTGTGTAATGTTTCGTGGAGCGGTTCGGTCCATTCCGCCCCGATTCCCGAACGACCACGCATGACACCCACGATGCTTCCGACCGTCGCCCCGTTCGAGTCGGTTTCAAAGCACCCCTGTACTGCCTTGCAGACCGACGATCCGAATTCGCCTTCGCCCCACAGGAGGGCGATCGCGACGATCTGCGCGTTCGGGATCGCGTGGCGCGCGAAGTGCGGATATCTCTCGTCCCATTGCGCGTGGACCCGCCCGACGGCGTCGTCATACTCGACGTTGTCGGTCCGCCATTCCAGCAC
Organism: Armatimonadota bacterium; assembly: GCA_014379275.1. Classification (GTDB taxonomy): domain Bacteria; phylum Armatimonadota; class Armatimonadia; order Armatimonadales; family Armatimonadaceae; genus JACMIU01. Next base: position 1,942 of record JACMMA010000140.1, read on the forward strand.
GGTTTTGATCGCCTGCGTCAGGCGACTTTCCTCCGGAATTTGTGCGAGACCGGCACGGATCACGGTCGCGACATTGTCGGAAACGAACGCCGCCGCCGTCATCGCCGCCACCCACATCGCCGCGTAGATGCCGTTGCGGACGTGCGATACCGAGGCGTCGCGCCACGCGAACTCCGCCGCCTTCTCGGGGTTCCCCGCGGCGACATAGCCCCAGTAATCCCCGCGGATCGCGGCGCCGTTCCACTCGCGAAACGGGTTGCGGTATTTCGCCGATTCGGGGGGCGGGAGCATCAGGCACAGGTTGCGATATGCGACGCACTCCGCGCTACTCATGTGCATGACGGGAAGATTTTCCAGCCAGAACGAGCCGATCTGTGCCGGAGTGATCGACGTGCCGTGCCGCCGAAATGCGGACAGGTTCAGCGCAGTGTAGTTTAGCTCGTCATCCTCGACCATCGCGGTTTTGGTGCAGTCGCCCCAGACACAGTCGGGATCGTTGGGCTTTATATCGTAGGTGTCGTGCAAATCGGCGCGATCTTTGAGCATCTCCCATTTGACATAACCGGTGAGCGGAAACCGTTCTATGGCTTTCAGCAGTCCAAATGTTTGCGCGCGCAGTTTCCCCTCGAACGGCAGACCGAGCAGGCATCCCGCGCACCGCCCCGCCCACGCGCCGCCGACCTGATCCTGCAACCGCGCGAAATCGGCCTTGTTTAGCGGGGGCAGTTCCGGCGACTCGGCGGGACGCGTGTCCACGATCCCCGGATAGTTGTTCGGCTCGACGAAGGGGAATTCATCGGAAAGGGGCAGTTCAATCGTCTGGTCTAACAGGTTTTGTGCGGGCGTCCAGTTGGCGCGGCGAGAAAGATCCGTAGAGAGCACCTGGTCGAACCAGACCTCCACACTGTTCATCTCTCGTCCTTCGGCGCGGCACTGCTCGCGCTCGGCCTCCATAGCGACGCGGTTGATGGCGAGCCACGAATGCTTCATTGTCGGTCGGCTCCTTCTAATGTTGGGGTTAGAAAGAGAGTTCGCCGTTCCCCCTGTTTTTTCCTACCGCAAACATTTTCCCGTCAACGGAACTTTTCGCGGGGTCCCGCTTGTCGGGTGGCGTGGCGGACGTTTTTTCCTGTCCGACTACCCGACCATCCGGGAGAACTGATAATGAACATCCAGAAGCGAAAGGGAGCTACTCTGACTGCGGTATTGGTTTTTTGTAGCCTCCTACCGGCAGACGACCTCCGGGCGGAATCGTTTTCGATAACACTGACGAACCTGACCAACACCGGACCGAACAACGGGCAACCGTTCTCGCCACCCGTGTTTGTCACTCATGATGCGACGCTCTCGCTGTGGGAAGCGGGGCAGGCGGCTACGCCGGGACTTGCGCTCATCGCCGAAGAAGGGGTCAGCGATTTACTCGTCACCGACCTGCAAACCCAGCTCGGCGCGGGCGTCTCCGGGATTGCTACCCCGTCCGTATTGCCATTGATGCCCGGTCAAAGCCTCACCTTTACCGTGACCACGGATGCGACCCGCCCTTTCCTATCGTCCGCGTGGATGCTCGGGCGCACCAACGACGGATTTACCGGGAATAACGCGCTGGACCTGTTTGGTGCGCTCGCACCCGGCGGCTACGAACTGTTCGCATTGGACGCCGGGAGCGAGGTCAACAACGAATCCGCGCTGTTTCTGCCCGCGCTCGGCGGGACCCTGAACGACCCCGAGAACGGCGTCGTCGGTATACACACCGGAATCCGGGGCGACGCGGACGCGCCCGCATCCTGGGGCTTCAGCGGCGCGGTCGCCCGTGTCACTGTCGTCGTCGTACCGGAAACCGGGACGCTCTGTCTACTCGGTAGCGGAATACTTACAGGCTTGGTACTCGCCCGTCGCAAACGCTTAGCCCTATAACTTATCCATACTACGGATCTCGAAAGGACCCAAACCAATGACTCTCGCTATCAACCGACGCAATCTGCTTAGCGTATCTTTCGCTATTTTTGCTATTTCAGTCGCGGCCTCTGGAAGTTCTTATGCACAGTTGCCCGCTCAAACCACGCCGTTGAACATCACCCGCCCCGGCGCTTACGTGCTGACCCGTGATATTACCGTTCCTTCCGGGGACGCCATCACGATCAGCGCGAACGGCGTGACCCTGGACTTGAACGGGCGTAACATCTCGGTCGGCACTCCCGGCACGGGGCGCGGCATCTTCATCAATGGTGTCAGTGGCGTCAGCGTCAAAAACGGCAAAGTCGGGGCGTTCAACGTCAATGTCCAAGCCGACAACAGTAGCAATATCTCCCTGTCGAACCTGCAGATCATCGGTCAGAACCTGCCGCTTGCCGGGGGACCTTCCGAGATCGGTATTCTGTTGATTTCGTCGCGCGGTTGCCTGATTGACCACAACCTGATCACGAGTGTCGGCGTCGGTATTTTCGTACGCGGACCGTTGAGCGGAGGAAACACCGTCTCGAACAATACGGTGACCGGCGGACCCAATATTTCCCGGTCGCCGCTCGGGCTATGCTGGAACCCGCTCGCCGGTGCGGCGGGCAACCCCGCTCCCGGTCCGAAAGGCGACCGCGCCTACAACAACCACATCTCTCAGTTCGTTGACGGTTTTTCCTTCTCGTCAGGAACCACGGGATCGTTCGCATTCGATAACACCATCTCGTACACCAATGTAGGGTTCCGACCGGACAGCACGGTCGGCGGCAACATCCTGCAGGATAACATTACGCTACAGGTCGCGCCGAATCCGTAGAAAACGCGTCGTCCCCGGTGGAACTTTTCGCCGGGCACGACGTGTCTCTCCTATCTATAATGACAATAACCGATACTCAAACGGAAAAAGTCAGCGAGCGGCGCACCCGTTTCGTTCGTCTTGTATCGGAAACGGAAAACGACCTGCTTCGGACGGCACGCCGCCTGTGCCGGGGTAACGAGGAGCAAGCGCAGGACCTGATGCAGGAGGTGTTGATTCGCGCGTACTCGGCATGTTGCAAAGGGCAATGGGATCTATCGCGAGCAACCTTTTTGCAGGCGCGGGCGTACCTCCTGCACACGGCGACAAACCAGTACATCAATATGTACTGGCGGCACAAGAAATGGGACGCGGGATTCACCGTGGACGAACTGACGTTGGGCGGAGAAAAAGGTCCCCCCTCGACACATGCCGCCCCGTCCGATGTTCCCGGTTTCCTTTTGGACACGGAAAATTTCGGCGAGGATATCGAGGGAGCCCTCGCCGCATTGCCCGAGGAGCAACGACTCGCGGTCTATTTTGTCGACGTGCAGGGAAGAACGTATGAGGAAGCCGCCGAAGCCTTCGAAATTCCTATCGGGACGGTGCGTTCGCGTCTCGCCCGCGCCCGTAACTCTCTACGGGAGCGGCTTCGGTCGTTCGCTCAAGAAAGAAGGTTGATCCCCTGATGTCGGTTACACCGAACGCTTTCGCACCTGTCGAGCATGGGTGTGCCTATCTGGAAGAATGGCTGAATGGTCTCGCGGACGACAGTCTGACCGGCGTTCCGCGCTGGTACACCATCGCCCATGCCGCGACCTGTCCGTATTGTCGCGTGGCTCTTCGCGAACTCCTGCTATTGCGCGGCGAACTGGGCGAAATCGAGGCTACTCCATCCGACCCGGCTATTGACGGCGAAACGCAGGTTTCCGCCCCCTCCCCTTTACTGCGGTCACTGACACCAGAACGAAGAGCGGCTGTGTTCTCCGCATGGGAGGAAGCGGAGGCGTCGCGAGACGGAGAATAGCGGGTTACCTTCCGGCATGAAGGCCCGGCGGCTTTCACGGCTCTAACCGATGCAACGGGACTACAACAGGTGAAAAGGAAAACGGTATGAAACAACCTCTGGCTTTTCGGAACATCGGTATGATGGCGGTATCGTTAGCGACCTTACTTGGAGGAGCGGCTTTGAACCTGGTCACGAGCGGTGTGGCACACGCCCAGGTTGCCTCCCCACCGACCGTCACCCTTGATGTGAAAGACGCCCCCATCCGCGAGGTGCTGGAGAAGGTTCTCCGTGCAGCCGGGGTGGACTTTGCCATTGATCCGGCGGTACGAGGCTCTATCACGGTGAAGATGAGAGACATACCGTTCGAGAACGCACTCAAGTTGATCATGCAGTCCTCCACCCCGCCGCTGACTTACTACAAAAATGGCGTGTACGTATTCAAGTTGCGAACTGCCACGACCACCGAACCATCGAAGCCCGCCGAAACTAAGCCCCGTTCAGCGCCGGTAAAGTCCGTCCCACTGCCGACGGTCACCATCGATTTGCAGAACGCGCCGATCCGCCCCGCGTTGGAGCAGATTTTCCGGACCGCGAACGTGGACTTCGCCATCGATCCCGTCATACAGGGCACCGTGACCATAAAGACGAACGATGTGCCGTTCGAGAAAGCCCTCCGGCTGATACTGCGCTCCGCGACGACCCCGTTCACCTACACGAAGGAGGACGGGGTCTATCGCGTCAAGCCGGGGACCTTGCCCGAGGACCCGACACCAGTCCCTGCACCGCAACCGGCGGCACAGCCCGTCCCCCTGCCCGACCTGACGCTCGACTTCAAAGACACGCCGATCCGCGCTGCTCTAGAGGAGATTTTTCGCCTGGCAAAGGTGGATTTCGGGATCGATCCGTCGGTGCAAGGCTACGTCAACCTGAAAGTGACCGACATGCCGTTCGAGAACGCTTTGAAACTAATCCTGCGATCCTCGGCAACGCCGCTCACTTACTCGAAAGATGGCGGCGTTTATATCGTCAAGCCGCGAACCGTCAGTCTCACCACTCCGGCACCGCCCGTAGTGGCTCGGGAGACGACCGAAGCCCTGCCACGCCCCGAATATGACCGGATCGAGTTGACCTATGCTGACCCCGTCGACCTCGCGCAACTGCTGAATATCACGATGATCCCGATCGGCACCCGCTTCGGATTAAAGGTTCCGGGGGCGACCGGGATCATCGGTCCCGGCGGACCCGGACGAGGCGGCAACGCGGGTTCGGGGCTGGTCGGCGGCGGGGCCATAGTCGGTTCGGGGAACGGTCCGAGCGGCAACGGGATCGTGGGGTTTTAACGCTGGTAGAATAAAGGTTATGTCGAACCTTTATTTCGGTCGGGAAATCCGCGGTGCCGAAAGTATGCCGTCCACACAGGACGCGGCGCGAACCCTTGTCGAACGGGATGGCGCGTCCGCCGCTGGTGTCTCGTTCATGACGCCGCACCAGACCGCCGGGCGGGGGCGGCAGGGCAGAACATGGTATGCCCCCCCCGGCGCCAACCTGACCGAAACCCTCATCGGTCGCCCCGTTGCGCTCGCGGACGTTTGGCAGGTGTCGTTCGTCGCCGCGGTCGCCGTCGCAGACGCTATCACCGCCGTCGTGCCGGACATTGCCGTGCATCTCCGCTTTCCGAACGACGTTCTGCTCCACGGCAAAAAGGTTTGCGGAATACTGATCGAGACGGCGACTGGTCCCGATGTCCCGCCGGACACCGCGATGCCGTTGATCGGCATCGGCGTCAATGTTCGCGGAGGGACGGACGCCTTGCCCCCGGAAGTCGCGGTCCGGGCAACCACCATCGAGGCGGAAGCAGGCGATTATGTAGCGGTCGGCGTCGTCGGCGCGCATCTATCGATTACCTTAACCCGGCGCTGGAACGAGTGGCGGGCCGGAGACGGCTTCGTTTCCACACTCGCCGCATGGCACGGCTATCACGACTCTGACGCCCGACGGACGTTCCTGGTAGACGATGTGCCGGTTTTATGCCGTGTCGTCGCGGTATCGTGGGAAGGGTACGCGACACTCGAACTTCCGGATCAAACTCGGCGCACCGTGCCGGTCGCGCACGTCTTGTTCGCGAACGGATGACACAGGGGAAATTGCCCTGCTCCGAACACTCTCCCGGACGGCAGGGCAGGAACCGCCTCGTCTGGCACCGAATCTTAGCGGCACAATGTCTTTACCTTCGAGCCAAACGACTGCAGACTCGCACCACCCCCGTTACCATTTTGCCGCCCCTCCGGGCACCTGGATAAATGACCCGGTGCCGTTCTACGATGAGACTGCGGGACGCTATCACGTTTTTCTGCAACACAACCCGAGCGCGCCCGTTTGGGGCGACATGCACTGGCTCCACGTGTCCAGTATCGACCAGCTGAACTGGGAGAATCATGGCATCGCGCTTGCTCCGTCGCGCGCCGAAGGTGACCCGGATTTCGGCGGCGTCTGGACCGGATGCGTCACCCGCCGACCGAGCGATGGCAAGTACGTCGCGCTTCACACGGCGATCCCGACGCATGCGCCATTCACGCAGGTGCAGTGCGCCGCCGTTTCGGACGACCTGATGACCTGGCAAAAAGTCGCCGAAAACCCGCTGA
>JACMMA010000811.1 GCA_014379275.1 Armatimonadota bacterium
GACGTCCAACAGTCGCCCGATCCCGGCGGTTCTCAGTCGCCCGAAAAACCGGGCGGCGTCCGTTTGCGTAAAACCGATGGAATAGACTTCCAAGCGTGTCTGGCTCCTTCCTCGTCGGTGTCGTCGAACAGCGAGGCTTGCGGCGGGGGCGGTCCCTCCGCCTCCTCGGTGGATTGCGCCGTGCCGTCCCCGCGCAGGTGCCGGGTCAGGACGCCGTGATGCTTCTCCAGGACGCGCCCGACGAGCAGGTGCCGGTGGCAAACGAGCGGATCTTCCTCGCTACACAGCATCGCGATTCGCAAGCCGCGCCGCGCGCCGCGTAACAGTTTTTCGACGCCGTTTCGAAACCGGTCGCTTTCCGCCATCCGGTCGTAGCGGACATGTCCCGCCTCATCGTAGAAGTGCGCTTCCGGGGGGCGACCGCCGAGCGAATCACCGAAAAATACGTACCGGATTCCCGCGCCCTCGACCGCCTCGCGCAAGTCATGCTGGTTGAACTGCGGCAGGTAGCGCGAAACGGGTTCCGTGCGCACGTCGGCGAGCGTGTCGATGCCCGCGTCGGTCAGGAGTCGCAGGAGCGATTCCGCGGATTGGTTGCTGTGCCCGACGGTCCAGACTGTGAGCAGGGGCAGTTCGCTATCGGGGGAAGGTATGTTCGTCATATCGCCGTCTCGATTGGGAGTCAGTACGGCATCCCGGACGGTTTTTCCTGCCAAAAAAACGGTGTCAAACGCGGGAGTGAACGTTTGACACCAAAGAAAAGCAAGAAAGGCAGATGGGAAGCGTTATGGCGTCGGATTCCCCCAGTCGAACACACCGGAGGGCGGTTCCTCGTTGTAGCGGAAATCGTCGCGGACACTCCGGCTCACCGTTTGATCGCCGAACCGCATCACGATCTCTTCGCGTATCATACGGTGGGTTCGCGGGTCAACGGTGACGGTCAGTTCCGTATATCGGGTAGGGATTTCTCCTCCCTTTACGTCGAATACCGCGCCCCCAGCATGGACCGTGATACGTTGCGTCCTGAGCCGTTGTAAATGCGGAATAAGTTTTTTGTCGCCCAATGTCGGATGTTGCCCTTTTTCGACCATCTTCCTTTTTGTCGCAAGCAGTAAGTTGTAGTCTCGCTCCCGCGTCCGGCGAAACACCGTTACGGCTTCGCCCCCGTCCTGCTCCGTGGTCATCCGCCACGGATGTTCTTTGCTATAAGCGGATTCTTCGACTTGTCCCGTCCCGCCTTCCACCGGTTCCGTGATGCGCTCCCTGACATAAGTGCGCAACGACTCCGGCGTGTCTTTGTCGGGTGTTTCCATCGGCACGAAACGGATCCCCCCGGTCTTGGGATCACGGAAGAATTTACCGCGCAGATCGGCGAGCAAGTCGAAGGGTTCCTCTACCCGTTCCAGGCCCTTTTTGAACAGGGAGCGCGTCGCATAAGCCGGGTCGTCGCCCATGCGTATCCATTCCTCGGTGGCACTCTGCTTCACGTCGGTGCCGCCCCGGACGGAGTAAACGGTGCGTACCCAGCGTACCGTGGAAACCTGTTCCATCGCGTCGGTCACCTGGGCATAGGCGACGCCGGGGGCGGTTCTCAGCGTCCCGGTTGTCGACGATTGTGAACCGATGCGGTGTGCTTGCGGCGTGACCATCGGCGCGATGAGGAGACAGCCAATTGCAACCGTAGAGACGACCGCCACAGCGGAAAATCGACCATGTGACGAGACGGGCATCGGACGAGGGCGCGACTCGTCGCAAACCGTGTTTATCCGGTCCTGAATTCGGGCGAGGCATTGAGTTTCGTCAGGAAAACCGGCGTGTCCCAGTTCAGCGGTCTTCATTAGCATCACTTGCATAACATTTTTGCTCCTCTGGCAATCGGCACAGATCAACAGGTGCATGGGGGCATGGGATTTGGGCGGTGACCGTCGTAAAAATAGCATTGGCGATTTGAGGACCCTTCCCTAATATAGTCGTCGTCAGAAGGGCTTTCGGGCGCGGCGGCACAAAATAATTCACGCCGGGTGGCTGGATTCCTGCGCGACCGGCAACCGTCCAGTATGCCGCGCTACAGTACGATGCGCAGGTTGTCAGAAGCGAGCGGCTGAAAAAGGCAAAAAAGAGTAAAATAGTCTGAATGTCTCGGTTACCTACTGACAACGAATCGTATTTAGAAATGGCACGCCGGGCCGATCATCTGCCACGGTTGAGAAGTGGCGTCGTCGCTCTGCCTGGCTGTATCGTCAGCCGCCTGACAGTCGGAGGCGAGTTCGAGATGGCAACCGACGGGCTGAACTCTCACTTTCTCTGTGTTCCGTTCCGATCGGGGGCGCGGATTGTCGCCCGCCAAAAATTAGTGCGGCAAGAGGGAGTCCTGCGGGCGGGACAGATCACCCTACTCCCGATGGGAACCCCGGTTCGCTGGACTGTCGAAGCCCCCCCGGAAGTAGACACCGTCAATATTTCCCTCGATCCCTCCGTTCTTCGCGAAATGTCGGGAACGAACGATGCGGGTCTGATGGAGAAGCCGTGGTTCTACGACTCACCATTGCAATCCCTGGTCGCCCTCCTTGCCGAGGAGAGTTTGCTTCACCCCGGCACGGACACCCTGTTCGGGGAGGGACTCGTCATCGCGATAGCATCGCGCCTCGTACAGTGTCATTCCCGGACGACATTCCAGCAACCCGCGCTTCGGCGGGGGCGGTCGGAGGTTCGGCGTGTGCGTGACCTTCTCCACGCCGACATTGCCACCGACCATCATCTGGAGCAGTTGGCGGCTCATGTCGGATTGAGTGCCTTTCATTTGGGGCGGTTGTTCAAGGCGGAAACCGGTCAGACTATCCATGCCTACCTTCTCGGTTTGCGGTTAAACCGGGCGAAGTATCTCCTACGACAAACCGCGAAGAGTGTAACGGAAATAGCGAACGAGTGCGGGTTTTATGACCAGTCACATCTGACCCGTTATTTTCGCCGTGCCTTCGGTTCGTCGCCGCTACAAGCCCGGAACGAATAGCAGTTTTGTCCTGATATTTATTTCTATTTTGCAATCTTTGCTCACCGCGAACGATTACACTGACGGTAACCAAACGCAAAGCAAAGGGAAGATATATGGGAATAGAGACGGAAACCATCGCCTACGTACGCAATCGGGCGGACGCACCGGCGTATTGGACGATGGGCATACTCTGGATTATGTTGGCGACATCGGAGGAGACAGGCGGGAGTTATTCGCTGATCGAGGAACTGATTCCGCAGGGGCTTGCCGCCCCGCCGCATGTCCATGAGGAAGCCGATGAAATGTTTTATATTTTAGAGGGTGAGGCTACTTTCTTCGTGGACTCGACTCCGCTAAAAGCGACCCCCGGGAGTATCGTTTCCATACCGCGCGGGACGAAACATTCGTTTCAAGTCGATACCCCGACGGCACGCCTATTGAACACCTATACACCCGCCGGCTTCGAGTACACGATCATCGCACTGTCGGAAACCGCGACGGAGCGTACATTGCCGCCGGGACCGGTAGCACCGCCGGACATGGCGCGGCACGCCGAGACCTTGCGCCGCGTTGTCGAGGAGCATCCGGCAGCCCGAACTACGAATTACTTCTGATCGAAAGGGTATTTTTTATGAGCAATGAACAGAAAGTCACGACCGAAACCGGGGCGTTAAGTCATCCGCACGTTCAGTTGGTGAAGCGGTATCAGGCGGCGATGGCGACCGGAGACTTCGCCACCGGGGCGACATTCTTCGCGCCCGATGTACGCTACGTCGTTCCCGGAGACAACCCGCTATCCGGCGATTTCGTCGGGGCGGAACAGGTGATGGGATATTTCGGGAAACTGATGGAAGTCACCGGCGGCACGTACCGTATTACCGAGATGCTCTGGCTGGTTTGTGAAAACGAGGTAGCACTGGTGACCACGGATTACGCGGAGCGGAAGGGACAACCCCTGATCTGGTCCGAAACCATCGTTTTCGAGATCATCGACGGCAAGAAAAAATTTATCCGTCTCTTCCAGTCCGACCAGGAAACGGTGGACGCGTTCTTTCGTTGAGTGCGGACTGCCATGCACCGGAAGGCAATCGCAGTGGAAGGATTAAATCTATGATAGGTGGGTATATCCCGGTAGGTAGAAAGGAATGATTGCTTGTCCCGTGGTCGCGTGGAATTTCCCGAGAGGGAAAGGTTGCATTGACAGGCGGAGCGGATCTGCGAAAGGCATCCGAAATAGGCGTCTTCCTAACTAACCCAATCAGTGATCGCTTTCACTGGGAAAGAATAGTTAACAACATGTCAAACGACAACATTCAGCACGGAATTGATGACAACCCGGCCAGCGACGCCGAAAAGGGCGCGACACTCGGCGGCGTCGGTGGCGCGGTGACCGGGGCGGTCGCGGGTTCGGCGGCGGGACCGGTCGGGACTGTTGTGGGCGCGATTATTGGTGGCGTCGCGGGCGCGGCGGGTAGCGGCGCGGCGGTAGCCGCCGTGGACCGCGTCGATAACGACAACACGGTCAGCGGCGTCGGCGGCGGCGTTCACGTCGAAGGTGACGCGACGCGCACCAGCACGCATACCGGTCACTAAGCGACGGCTTTTATAGCCGGGACATAGAAATATGTCGGAAGCGGGTAGTGCGCCAAGCGTGGGCTACCCGCTTTCTGGGTTTCGGACGGCAATCTGCCCTTATTTAGAACCGGATCACGGATCGAATAACATTGCCAGTCTCCATCTCGTGAAACGCGGCTTCGACATCTTCCAGACCGATCTCTTTCGTCACCATCCGGTCGAGGTTCAGGTCGCCTTTCAGGTACAGATCGGCGAGTAACGGGAAGTCCACCGAGGGCAGGGTGTCGCCGCAGTGGCAGACGCGGAGGGCGGCTTTGTTCCAGTAAACGCCGGTCGCCATGTCGCCTAAGTTCAGATTCACCGCGTCGGTCGCCGCCGGGAAGCCGATGGTTGTCGCCGTGCCGCCATAGGACAGCATCTTGATGGCTTGCTCCGTACACATCGGGATGCCGGTCGCCTCGAACGCGAACTCGACGCCGCCGTCCCAACCGTCCTCGGTCAGTTCGCGCACCGCCTGCACCGGGTCGGTTTCGCGGGCGTTGACGACGTGCGTCGCGCCGAACTCTTTCGCCCATTCGAGCTTCGTCGGGTTCACGTCCACGGCGATGATCTGTTTCGCGTGCGCGATCTTCGCGCCCTGGATCGCCGAAAGCCCGACGCCGCCGCAACCAATCACCGCTACCCGCGCACCGGGAAATACGGGCGAGGTATTCAGTGCCGCGCCGACGCCGGTGATGACGCCGCACGCGATCAGGCACGCTTTTTCCAGCGGCATTTCGCTCGGCATTTTGATCGCGGCTTTGCTGTGAACGACGGTGTGCGTCGCGAACGTCCCGCAACGGAGCACCTGCGAGCACAACGCGCCGTCGGATTTGCGCGTGATGCGCTGTTTCGGGCGCAGTGCGGCGTAGCAGTGGCGCGGGTCGCCGCGCCGACACGCCGGGCAGTCGCCGCACGGGGCGCGGTAGGCGATTACGACCGGGTCGCCGACCGCGAGTTGCGTCACGCCCTCGCCGACCGCGTCAATATAGCCCGCGCCTTCGTGCCCGAGCACGATCGGGAACGCCATCCCGTTGCCGTTCAGATTCTTCACGGTCAAATCGGTATGACACACCCCCGACGAATGCAGTTTGACCCGCACTTCGCCCGGTCCCGGTTCGTCCACGACAATATCCACAATCTCCGCGTCTTTGCCCGCTTCAGACAAAATGGCGGCGCGTCCTTCAATCGGCATCGTTTCGTTCTCCTGAAAATTATGTTTGGCCGGCAATATGCTACGGTCGCGTAGACCGTGGCATATTACCAGTTCATACGAAAGCGATTCCGCGCCGGACGCCGGGCTTCCTGCAAAATAGTTTGTGGGATGCCTTTCTGTAGTGCGGGGGTCAGGCGATTTGTCGCTTTCGGAAAGCCACCATTTCGGACAGAACCTGGGGCGTCAGCAGAGCC
>JACMMA010000812.1 GCA_014379275.1 Armatimonadota bacterium
CTTGAACATGCCGAACTCGCGCCATGCGATGCATTCGTTCGCGGTTGACGGCGAATATGTCTTCCGGTTCGGGCTGAACGGCGTCCGCCCGCTCGGCTCCGAGCCGATCCGTCTCGCTTTGTGGGTAGACGGGAAAAAGGTTCGGACGATCGACTTCGACCCCACCGGTTCGGCGGCGTTCTCCCAGGACCGTCAGGATTTCTCCGGCAGGACGCAGGAGTGCCGCTTCCGAGTAACGGCGGGCGATCACTGGGTTGCGGCTACCATCGAGAACCTGTATGAGGGGTTACCGCCCGCCTACGGGGGACCGAATCCTTCGAAGCGGGACATCGCACCGCCGGAGTTCAAACCGCGACCCGGTCTGACCCCGGAAGAGATTGAGGAGCGGCGAAAGCGGTTCGAGGCACGCGCCAAAGAAAAGGCTCCGGCGAACGACGTTCGTGTCAGCTACCTGGAGATCGGCGGTCCGTACGATCAGGCGCAGGGGCCCTCGGATGCGAGTCTGCGCAAGGTCTTTGTTTGCGGGCATCTGCACGGCGGGCACGACGCAACCTGTACGGGAAAGATAGTGGGGAACATGGCGCGACGGGCATTCCGGCGTCCCGTGACCGCAAACGAGATAGGCCGCTTCGCCAGCCTGGTATCTCTCGCACAAAAACAAGGGGATTCCTACGAAGAGGGCATCTGCCTCGCATTGCAGGGCATTCTCGTCTCGCCGCATTTTCTGTTTCGTATCGAACGCGATCTTCCGACGGCTCCCGCGGGTGGGGCGAAAACGGTGCAAATCTCGATGAACTACCGCACCGCGCCGACACCAGCGAACGCGGGCAAGGTTCACCCGATCACTCAGCATGAACTGGCATCGCGCCTGTCCTATTTTCTGTGGAGCACCATGCCGGATGACGAGTTGCGACGTTGTGCGGACCGACAGACGCTTCGCGACCCCGCCGTCCTGAACGCTCAGGTGCGGCGGATGCTCAAAGACCCCCGCTCGCACGCGCTGGCGGAGAACTTCGGCGGGCAATGGCTTCAGTTCCGGGCACTCGAATCGGTCAAGCCGGATAGGGACCGCTTCCCTGAGTTCGATAACTACCTCCGAATGTCGATGCGCCAGGAGACGGAGATGTTTTTCGACAGTATTGTCCGCGACGACCGCAGTGTCCTGAGTCTGCTGCATGGAAAGTACACATTTCTCAATGAACGGCTCGCGGGGTTTTACGGTATACCCGGCGTGGTCGGACCGACGTTCCGCAAAGTCAGCCTTGCCGGGACGCCGCGTGGCGGGGTGTTGACGCAGGGAAGCGTTCTGACCGTGACTTCCTATCCGAACCGAACCTCGCCGGTGTTGCGCGGGAAATGGATTCTGGATAATATTTTGGACGCCCCGCCGCCCGCCCCGCCGCCGGGCGTGCCGAACCTCGATGTGTCTGCCGTCGGCTCGGCGAGATCGCTCCGGGAACAGCTGGAGGAGCACCGGAAGAACCCTGCCTGCGCTTCGTGCCACTCCCGGATGGACCCGCTCGGTTTCGGATTGGA
>JACMMA010000813.1 GCA_014379275.1 Armatimonadota bacterium
GAATCTGCTGGTGAACACCACAACCGTCGGCATGTCCCCGAACAGCGGCGACATGCCCCTTGTTCCCGTGGACGCCCTGTCCCCCGATGTATTCGTTGCCGACCTGATCTATAAACCGTTCGAGACACGACTTTTGTCATCGGCGCGACAGCGCGGTTGCCGGACACAAAATGGCGTCGAAATGCTCGTCCGTCAGGGTGCGGTGGCGTTCGAGTACTGGACCGGGATTTCCGCCCCCGCAGACGTGATGCGGGAAGCGGTACTGGGAGAGTTGGAGGCTAGATGTTAGGAACCGCTCGTCGCACCGATGCCGGGAACGGTTCTGAATCCCGACCGCCCGACACTTGCCGGGCGGGAACCTACCACCCTGACTTCACCGTAACAAAAACAATCCGTCCGTGTCTGCAGAAGTAGCCCATGAACGCAACACCGCCCGACAACAACATCATGCCGGTTCCGCCCACAGCACTCGTGGGAGACACGCCCGCCGAACGGTATGCGGCATACCTTGACTACGTCTTCTCGCCGGAAACACACCGGAAGCAATATGCCCTCGTCGTAGCGCTTCTGGTTCTGGGAATCGGCACAAGCGGCGGTTCGGCGTGGTACGCGCAGACCGGATACGCGGTCGCATGGGCGGGCGTGGTAGCCGGCCTGATACTTACCGGTCGTGCCCTCATGCTGATGCACACCATGGTTCGGCGTGCGCAGTTGTACGGGCGCCGCAAACAGATCGCCCGCAAAGGCGAGCTGGTCACCGGATATGTAGTCCATTGCTCCTCCGCGATATTACGCCCCGGACCGGAAGCCGCGTTACCCTGCCGCGTTCTGTTCTCGTTCCAGTCCGAAGTCGGAGCCGATGGTCGGTATATGCGCTATCTGTCTACCCGGGTCGCCGACATGAAAGACAAGTTACCCCGCGGCGACATGGACAAGCAATACATCGCCGCACTCGCCTCGGAAACAGCCGCGTCGGCGAATCGGCGTTACCTCTTGCCGCTCTCCTTCACCGACGGCTCCGCCGTCTACCTCGCGGACCTGTATGTCAGCCGTGCCCACCTTCCCGGTGGCTATCTCCATTCGGACGCCCTCCCCTGTCTCGCGGAGGCGGGTCCGACGGGCGGTATTGAGATGATGCCGGAATGGCTCTTGGACCCCAAAACGACCGGCGCGTTCCCCGAGCCGGAAGTACTTCCCCTGCCTCCCCCCGCACTGACCGATGACGCCCCCCTCGGACTGGACTGACAGCCCGCGGCGTCGCCCGGTGTGTTGCGAGCCGATTCGGGCGCGTGATATAATTTGAATGCGAAAGATTTTGGCGCAAATCGCATCGGGGGCGGGATGCCACCGGTTCGGTTTGTAGGGCAACCCGGTGCAATAAAAGAGCGGAGCCGCCACACGGTTCCGCTCTTTGCGTCGTTTAAGCGTTGCCGGGGCAGGCACCGCGTCGCCGAATCCGACGCCCAAATGATAGATAGGAGAGCGGAAAAACAACATGAACGCCGAGTTTTTTGAAGCCCTGCGGCAACTGGAGCGGGAGCGGGAACTATCCAATTCCACGATTCTCGGTGGCATTGAAAAGGCGTTGACCAAAGCGTACCAGAAGAGCTTGGGAACCGAACAGGACGTACAAATCCGCGTCGAGTTGGGTGGCGGGGGTAAAAACCCGTTCCGCGTTTTCCGCAAACTAAATGTAGTCGAAGCAGTGACCAATCCGTTCGCGGAAATCACGCTTGATATAGCGCGTGCCGACCATAAGCCGGACGCGCAACTGGGCGATGTCCTCGAAGAGCCGCTCAGCGACCGAGACATCGAAAAAATCGGACGTATCGGGGCGCAACTGGGCAAACAGGTCTTGCAACAGTCGGTACGCGACGCGGAGCGAGACCGCGATTTCGACGAGTACTTTGACAAGATCGGCACGATCGAGACCGGTACCGTGTCGCGACGCGAAGGCGGTAACGTGGTCATCATGCTCGGCAAAAAAGAGGCCGTGCTGTCTATCAAGGAGCAGGTCCCCAGCGAGGCGTATCGCTTCAACGACCGACTTAAGATATTCGTGGTAGATGTGAAGAAGACGCCGCGCGGGCCGCAGATCATTGTTTCGCGGACGCACCCGTCGCTGATTCGGCGCCTGTTCGAACTGGAAGTGCCGGAATTGCAGGACAGCGTGGTGCAGATCAAGTCGGTCGCGCGGGAAGCCGGGCAACGCAGCAAGATCGCGGTCATGTCTAAGGACGACCGGGTGGACGCGGTCGGCGCGTGCGTCGGGCACCGGGGCGGGCGCGTACAAGCCGTAGTGAACGAATTGTTCGACGAGAAGATCGATATCGTCCGCTGGAGCGCGGACAACCGGCAGTTCATTACCGAATCTTTGTCCCCGGCGCGAGTCTCGTCGGTGCAGTTGGACGAAGACGCGAAATCCGCGTTCGTGGTGGTACCGGACAATCAATTGTCGCTCGCCATCGGCAAGGCGGGACAGAACGTTCGCCTCGCCGCGCGTTTGACCGGATGGCGTATCGATATCCGATCCGAATCGCAGGTGGCGAAGCAAGCATTCCTGGAAGCGGCGGCGCAACTCGCCTCCGCGCCGGAAGACCCGGAGGCGGAGGCGTTGCTCCCGCCGATCACGTTCGGCGACGAGAATGACGAATAAGGGAACAGGCAACGGGGAGGCGGGAACCGGGGAGGAATCCCCGCCCTTTGTCCCCCGTTCCTCGCCCCCCATTCCACCGCGCCCGGCGAAGCGTACGCCGATCCGGACATGCGTGGCTTGCCGGACACCCGGCGGGAAGCGCGGACTGATTCGGGTCGTGCGTCTGCCGGACGCCACCGGCGTCGTTCTAGACCCGACCGGGAAACGATCCGGGCGCGGGGCATATGTGTGCGCGACGGTCGAGTGCGTGAATAATGCGCGAAAGCGCAAAGCATTCGAGCGGTCCTTGAAAGTGGCGGTAACCGACGATGTTTTCTTCGCGCTACAAAATGCGGTAGCGGAGAAAGCGGAAAACGAGAAAGGCGCGACTACCATGTCGTAATTTGTGCAGACGAGGATGGGTGACGTTTTTGTCGCCCCAGATTTGTGTGCCGGTTCGGGATCCGGCGTCGAGTAGGTGGCTTTGTCGCCGGAGAATATTCTTCCGGTACGCAGCGCCTGACGCCGCCGGATTCCGAACCGGCACACAAACCGGATATGCACAGCGACACGGAGCGGCGCGTGTCCCCCTTCATCGGCGGGACATTGCGACCGTTCCTTTTCTTTGCGTTAGCGACGCAAAATTTAACCTATCGACATTGCTTTGTGGTTCTTCCAATATATTGGATACAGGCTTATATAGATCGGGAATAGATTGCGACAGGCAGGAAACACCGTTCTACCGATTTGCCTGAGGAGAATACTATGAACCAGTAGTACAAAATCGGGATTTTCGAAAAATCCTTGGAGAATGGAAGTGAGGGTAACTTATGCCGATCAAGCTTTTTGATTTGGCGCGTGAACTACGCAAAACCAATACCGAGATGCTCGCGGTAGCACGGGAGATCGGGCTGACGAAATTATCGCCCGCGAGCGACCTGGAAGACGATGTCGCGACGCAACTGCGTTCCGCGATCGGCGGGGGCGCCACCACGCCTTCGAACGGGAACGGCACGGCGCAGCCCACCGCGACCGCTGCCCCGGCGGAGGCGGTGCCATCCGGCGCGGTGATCGAGGTTCCGGCGAACGTCACGGTGAAAGAGTTGGGCGAGCGACTGGGCGTTTCGGCGGGAGAGGTGCAGAAGATTCTCATGAATCTTGGCGTTCTCGCTGCCCTGAACCAGCGCCTTACCGCAGGCGCGATCAATCGCATCGCGGCTAAACTCGGTCGCACGGTGCAGGTCGCTACCGCAGTGGCTGCGCCCCCGGTCGTACCGACAGCGGAGACCGTGACCGCACCCATTGCCACGACAGCCGCGGCGAACGGCGCACCGGTGCGGAAATCCCCGCCGGTCGGGAACGGCGTTAGTGCGAACAAGCCGCGCTCCAGCGCGACCCAGGTGACGGGTGGTTCGGGGCAGATCGAACTCACCGCGCGTCCCCCGGTCGTCACCATCATGGGGCATGTCGACCACGGTAAAACGACCCTGTTGGACACGATCCGTAAGACCAGCGTCGCGGACCGGGAGGCGGGCGGCATTACCCAGCACATCGGCGCGTATCAGGTCGAGGTGGACGGGCAACGGATTACGTTCCTGGATACCCCCGGTCACGCGGCGTTCTCGGCGATGCGTTCTCGCGGCGCGTCGGTCACTGACATCGTGGTTATCGTAGTCGCGGCGGACGACGGCGTGATGCCACAAACCGAGGAAGCGATCACCATCGCCAAAACCGCCGGGGTTCCGATAATTGTCGCGGTCAACAAGATCGACAAAGAAGACTCGAACCCGGACCGTGTGTTGACCGAACTGATGCAATACGACATCATGCCGGAAGCCTACGGCGGCGATATCCAGACGGTCAACATTTCGGCGAAAAAGGGCGACGGTATCAAAGATCTTCTGGATACCATCTTGCTTGTTTCGGAGGCCGTTGTCGAGCCGAAAGCAAACCCTCATGGTCCGGTACAAGGTACAATCATCGAGGCGAAGGTAGACAAAGGGCGCGGATCAGTGGCCACGGTTCTGGTGCAACAGGGTACCCTGCGCGCCGGAGATGTGGTTGTCGCGGGGGTGATGTCGGGCAAGGTGCGCGGCATGGCGGATGAACGCGGCGCGAAGCTGGTCAAGGCCGGTCCTTCGTCGCCGGTAGAGATCATCGGTTTGAGTGGTGTTCCTGAGGCGGGCGACAAGTTGGTCGTCGCGAAGAACGAGAAAGAAGCTCGCATTCTGGTCACCGCACGGGAAGAGTTGCTCAAAGCCGGGAAGATCGGCGACCGCAACCTGATGTCACTCGAAGCCCTGTACAAGCAGCTGCGCTCCGGTCCGGTCAAGGAACTGAACATCGTCATCAAGGGCGATGTGCAGGGGTCTGTGCAGGCTGTGCGCGATTCGCTCGTCGACCTGGGCAACGACGAAGTGCGGGTGCGCGTTCTGACCACCGGGGTCGGCGCGATTACCGAGGGCGATGTTCTCCTCGCCGCGTCCGACAAGGATCAGGAAGAAAAGAATTCGCTCGTCGTCGGATTCAACGTGGCCATCTCGGATTCGGGCAAGAAAAAAGCCGAAGCCGAACACGTCCAGATCAAAACGTTCACAATTATCTACCAGCTCATCGACGCAGTAACGGAAGCGATGATTGCGCTACTGCCGCCGATTTACGAAGAGTTCGTGCTTGGCAAAGCGGAAATACGACAGCTGTTCCGGTTGCCCGGTGGTCGCTCGATTGCCGGCGCGATGGTCCAAGACGGGGTTGTAAAACGCAACGGCAAAGTTCGGCTATATCGCGGCAAGGACTTGATCGTGACGGCGGACGTAGACACGCTGAAGCGTTTCAAAGAAGACACCCGTGAGGTCGCCGCGGGCTACGAGTGTGGTCTGACCCTGCGCGGTCATAACGACCTGCAGGTCGGCGACACGATGGAATCGTTCGAAATGCGGGCGATCCCGCGCACGTTGGATTAAGGAAACCTCACCCCCCCCCGCCCCCTCTCCGTGCCGGAGAGGGGGAGTAAGATGGGATGTGAGTTTTATCGCCGCCGGTTCAAATCCCCTGCTATACCGGCACTCCCC
>JACMMA010000814.1 GCA_014379275.1 Armatimonadota bacterium
GAAACTGGTGCGCGTGAACGTCGAGAAAGGCTACATCGACTTCGTTCGGATTTGATCTGAACCGCCAAGACGCCAAGATCGCCAAGGTAAGAGAAGATTTAACTACAGAGGCGCAGAGGACACGGAGAAGAGGCTTTCGAGTTCTCTTGCTTCATCCGCTGAAGACCCTACCCCGCTATGACACTTGATGAAACGATACACACTATTCAGTCGTTCTGTGGGGGGACCGACTTCCAGAACACCCCGTTCCTGACGCTCTGGCAACAACAGGAGGAAAGGCGGGAACAGATCGTCAGACAACTCAAGCCGAGTGACATAGACCATTTTTTCTTCCTGTTGCTTGAGGACTATTTACCTGAGGGGGGAATGGTAGATGATTCCGAGTATGGATGGAATACAGAGGTAATTTCATGGCTAGGATTATGGACAGATATACACCCAACTATTGTCGATGATAAAGTTGCGAAATTAGCTCGCGATCCACAACAGTGGGAGCCACTGATTTATATCTTTCGCGAGGCTGCGGATTACGGCTGGCTGTCGTGGATTGATCGAGTTGTGGATGAAGCAACGCTATCCCGGAAACTCGATCAAGAGCTAGTTGATCTGGTTGAGCAAGCCCTTGATTCCGTTTTGGAAGTAAATCGTGCCTGTGAAGCAGGATTTATTGAACCGGATCAAGTTCAAAGTATACGTAAACGGTTTGTGATTTGGATTTTGTCAGGTCAGTAGTGCAGTTTGGAAAAGCAGAGCCGTCACGGGGCAACAAGTTCTCTCGTGTCGGGGTTGGCATCGTAGCGGCATTCGGCGCGGAGCCTGGGCGGCAAGGCGTTTCGCTTCAACAGCTCGCGGACAATCGAGCGTCGGCAGACGCCGCACGCCATCATTTCATAGCACCGGAGCAGGATGGGAATCAGTTCGGGATCTGCGTGCCGCTCCACATAATGAAGGACGCTGATTCCGAATGAATGAAAAAGGTACTCGTCCCAATTACGGGCGAGCAGATCGGTCAGTAGCGCGATGTCCTCCGCGCCGGGGTTGAATGGTAGCATCCGAATGCCGTGTATCAGACGATCCTCGGTCTGCAAAAAAGCCAGTGCGGTACTGCGGAGCGCGGGATGCGTCGTGTATTCGAGAGCGAGTGCGGCAAACCATGCCAGGGGGTCGTTCTCCGTCTGGTGTATCAGTTGAAGCAGTATCTCGGGGTCGCCGGGGAACGGCAGGCGGTCGGGAGAGCGCAGGAGTCTCACGTAACGCAGTTGCCGTTCCCTGGCCGTTTCCTCACCCAGTTCCTGCGCCAGCCGTTCACGCGTTGCGGCGTCGGCGTGGCGCATCCGCGGCTTCACCGTTTGGGTGCCCTCTATGTAGGAACGAATTTCTTCGTCGGTCGGGGCAACATTTCGGGCGACTTTCCCCCCTTCACGTGCCGCCTTGGCGGAACGCTCGTTCTCGTCGCGTACTTCCCGGACTGCGGCGATGTACGCCGACAGATGCGGGGCGTCCCGCGCGAGTGTACCCAGAGCGTCTTCCGTCGCCTGGTCGCCGATCTGTTCACGCAGTTCGTCCAGGAGGAAAATATCTTCCCATCGCTCCTCATCCGCGTCGGAAATTCGGACCCGTTGTTCCGCTAGAAACTGGTAGCCCACGATCCCGTCCATTGCGATAATGGCGTGCCGGGCGTCCGTGAAGATGTCATCGCCATCCGGTTCGGCGGCGATGCGCCCGACACTCTGATACAGGGCGTCGCGCAGATCGCCATCACCCTGTTTCGTCAACAGGGCGGCGAGGGAGATCAGTTGCGAACGGCTGGTGCCTTCCCCCTCCCGAGGCGTAGCAATCGTGTTCAAAGCGTCCTGAACAAACTCGATGTAGTACCCCGTTTCGCGCGTCGCGTGAATCACGTCGAGTAGGTACAGGGCACGTTCCTGTTCGGTCTGCCGGTCGTGACGCCAGTCTTCGAGGCACGCCAGGCAGATAATGGCGCGGTGCGGCACCGGGTCGGGTTCGTTCCGCAAAAATAGCACGGCGCGACCGAGTCCGTGTCGCAACATTGTTGTTAAATCCAGGGCGTGTCGGTTCCTTTTCGGTTCATGACACTGTATCGCCCCGGCTTGCGTGTTTGTGAAAACGCGACGCGGACGCCCCACCCCCAATGGTGGAAGAGCAAGAGAGCACAGCGGAGCAGGGCGTTCGCATGTCCGGCATGACGCCTTGCCTTTCCCCTTTCTGCCCCCCCACCATCGGGGGTTGGGCGTCCGCGTCGTTTAGAAAGCATCCCCAATCGAGCGGCGCGGCGCGGCACCCGGCGACGATCCTGTGATCCATACCGGTTGCGTATAGGCTCCGTTCGCGGCAATATCCCATGCTTCAAAACGCACCCAGGTACGCCCCTTGAGGTCGACGGGGATATCCAGGTCGCGCTTGCCGAATGCCTGCGTGTCGGATAGAGCGATACGTTGCCGGAATACCTGCTTCCCATCCCCGGAGATCACCTCCGCGAAAGCGAGGGGGAACGTCCATTCCAGATTTACCTTTATTGTCGTGGCGGTTTTACGCGCCACATCAAGCGTTCCGCCGCTCCCCGTCCCGCCCACGGTGAAACGAGGAATCAGCACCTCGCCGGTGCTGGTGAAAAAGCGACCTTTCCGCAAGGAGTCCAGTACCGGTTGCCAGCCGTCCGAGAAGCGTGGTAGTTTTTCGGTTTGAAGATAGTTGATATTCAAATGTCCGTAGGTCTCGAAGTCCGTCTCCATACGGAAAAGATCGGCCTCACCGGGTACATGCTTCTTCGCGCCCCAGTTCGCCATGTCGTCCATCAGGTCAAGCACGCGAACACCGAGCCGGGGCAGAGACAGGTCGGCGGGCATCGCTTTCCAGGCGGCCCCGAGAAAACGCTCCGACCGGAAAAAGTCACGGTCTTTATACTTATCCGGGAAACCCGCCGATGCTTTGATGCGGGCGTGCGCCGTCCACATCAAGCCGTTTTCCTTTTCCATCAGTCGCAGAACATCGTCCGTGTCGCCCACATGATAAACGGTCCCGTACCCTTCGACCTGTTCGACAAAGGGCGTGTTCGCCGCGCGGTTCAACACCCAGTAGACAGGCTTCGGAAAAAGACTGACCCAATGCCCGCCGAGATGCACATTCGGTTCCTCGCCGGGAAGGACAAGCAACTGATCATCGGACAACCGGGCACACTCGTCATGCAGGATTTTGAGTAGCGGCAACCGTTCGTTCGCCGGAAGGCGCGGAGTATCCCCGGCATGGAACTCGGCGAGATGCACAATGTCGACGCCGCGTGACTTGAACGTTTTAACGAATCCCGGCACCACCAATTCTTTCGGCACCTGATTCGTGTTCTGCTCCTTCTGGCGACGGACGAACTCGGACGTGTGTTCGACATGGTAGTGGCTGGTATAGGTAAGAAAGCCCGGCAGTTTCTTAAACCGATCCCCGCGTGTGTACAGGGCGACTTCACTGAGTGCCTGCGCGGCGTTACCAGGACTTACCAGATAAAAGACCCCGAGATGCTGCCGGGTTCCCGGTGGCGCGTTGAACCAGGGAACGTACCGTTTATCCCCCGTAGGGGACTGGCGAATCCCGAATCCGAAATCACTCGGGAGCGAATTGTAGGATTTTCCGTGCCAGACGAAACTAAGATTGAACGCTTCGTCCAACGGGAAGAAAAACTGATGGGGCGGCGGGAACGCGGCGATGGACCCCGTTTGCGATTCTGCCACGATTGTTCGTCCGGCAACCTTCACCGGATGGGCGGATTGGTCGGCGTCGATCGGGACGCGTTGCAGTCTGCCGTCGGTGTCATTCCAGGAGACCGATTGCC
>JACMMA010000815.1 GCA_014379275.1 Armatimonadota bacterium
ACCGGGCGCGTGAACGTTCCCGCGGAGCCACGACAGCAGCGAAGCGAACTCGCCCTTCTGGAGATCCGCCGCGATGTTCGGGTGGTCATGGGTCGCCTTGTCGTAGAGTTGCGACGACAGCATCGTCCCGAGCGCGTAGGTCGGGACGTATCCGAACAGTGCCGCCGACCAGTGAACATCCTGCAGGCAACCGTTCGCGTCGGTGTCGGGCGTGATGCCGAGGTAATCCCCCATCAGCGCGTTCCACGCTTCGGGAACGTCCTTCACCGCGAGTTCGCCCGCGATCATGCGCTTCTCGATCTCGAAGCGGAGCATGATATGCAGGCAGTACGTCGCTTCGTCGGCTTCGACGCGGATAAACGACGGCTCGACCTTGTTGATCGCGCGGTAGAACGCATCCACGGAGACGCCGTCAAGGGTGCCGGGGAACGCCTTTTGCAGGTCGCCATAGTACACGTCCCAGAAGGCGCGCGACCGACCGACCACGTTCTCCCACAGGCGCGACTGCGACTCGTGGATGCCGAGCGAGACCGCGCCGGAAAGCGGGGTGTGGTCGTCTTTCGCCTGGAAGCCCTGCTCGTATAAAGCGTGCCCGGTCTCGTGTATGGTCCCCATCAGGGCGGCGGGCAACCAGTTGGTCTCGAAGCGGGTGGTGATGCGAACGTCGTCCTTGCCGAACGACGTGCAGAACGGATGGACCGCCTTGTCCTGCCGCCCGCGCTCGAAGTCGAAGCCCATCTTTTTAACCACGGTTTCGCCGAACGCCTTTTGTCCTTCCTCGGGAAAGTCGCGGCGGAGCGGCGAATCGTCCACCTGGGGGCGCCCTTTAATGTGCTGAACCAGTTCGACAAGTCCCGTGCGCAGCTCGCCGAACACGCGGTCCACTTCCGCCGAGGTCATGCCGGGCTCGTATTGATCCAGGAGCGCGTCGTACGGGTGCGCCTTGTAGCCGAGGCACTGCGCTTTTTGCCGCGATAAATCGAGCAGTTTCTCCAGCGTCGGGGCGAAGTGTCCGAAGCTGTTTTCCTGCCGCGCCTTCACCCAGACTTCGTGCCCGATGGTTTCGGCCTTGGCTAGCTCGGCGACGAGGCTTGCCGGGATCTTGACCGCCTGGTCGTAGTCGCGTCGCAAGACGCGCACCGCCAATCGCTCGTCGGAATCGGCATCGAGTCCGGCGGACTCCCCTTCCGCAGCGGCGAGCAGGGTTCCGGTCTCGTCGGACGCAAAGCGTTCGTGTGCGATGGTGCCCAGGATAGCGAGCTGCTCGGCGCGTTCGGCGGCACCGCCGTGGGGCATGTAGCATTGCTGATCCCAGCCGAGGACGGCGGCGGCACTGCTGATATGGGTAATTTCTTTGTAGCGAGCAAGGAGATTGGCATAATTTTCCATGCGATCATGGTACCCCAAAAAAACGGGAACGGGTAAGCCGCAGACAAGTTGTAGCCCTTCGGAACGACAAAAGCGACGAACACATCAAATTAAAGAGTTTATGCGTTTAGCGAGGGGGCATCTTGGGCACAAAAAATGCAACACTTCTGTATGCCCGCATAATTGCTTGTTGCGACCCTTTATTTCTCACTCACTCTGTATAGCAAAAACGTACTAGAAATGGATGGCTGTGCTTGACTGCGCCGATCACACAAGATATTGACGCCGACAAAAACGGCGACCCGCCGTTCGACAAGAATAACGAGTTGATGTCCCCCCCCGCTCCGACCGACATCGGCGGTGCTTTGATTCACTGGCTACGCGAACCCAACGGACTCGAACGCTGGGGAAGTCTGTGGGGCGAATGGCAACCCGCCGACCCGGACGAGACGAACGCCGCGATCGCGCCCGAGCACTCGGCGCGGCACGAGTTGCTTCATTCCCTCTCCGTGATTACCGGCGAAACGGACCAGCGAATCGCGCTGGCATTGTGGTATGTCCGCGCCCGCGCCGGATGGAGTCTGCTTAACCTGCAAATCGGGTACGAGGCGAACGCCGGGTATTGGAACCTGCCCGCGATCCACGGGCTGTCCGCGCTTTCGACCCTGATCGCCGCCATCGAGCCGCTCCTGCCGACGACGTTTCGCGCGACGACACAGGATCTGTGGGCGCAAGCCACGATGCAGGCGGTGACCCCGACCGCCTCCCAACCCGGCGAAGAGGAACGGGGGGAAGGATCCCCACGCACCGGGGATTTCGCGGTCCACGGCGAAAACGACGCTTTGCGTGACCGGCTCCAGGTACTACGCCGCATCATGACCGAGCGCGATCAGGAGCGATCCCTGCTCGCGGCGGAAGTCGGCGCCAGCAGCGTCGCCGACGCGACCGAATATGCCCGACAGAAGTTGCGCCGACTCAATGCGCGCCTCGCCGAGCAGGCGCGCGAGATCGCTCACCTGCGCATGGAGCGCGACGAGATCGCCGGGCACCTGCCCGGGCGCGAACCCGCGACCGACGCGGCGGAAAAGATTCGCGCTCTGACCCAGACCGTGCGCAACCTGGAGAATCGGCTCGCCGTGCGCGAGGCGGACCGCCGGGCGTTCGAGAAGGAGCTGGGCACGTCAAACGCGGAGGATATTCTCGCCCATGTTCAGAGCCTACAAAGTAAGGAAGCGAAACTAAAGAATCGGGTGTCGCTCCTGCAAACGAACGGTTTGTTCCTGCTGCGCGAGTTGGGCGGGGACGAGACCGAGGCGGGTGCCGCGGCGTCCGACGACGGCTGGTTCTGGCAGGCGACTGAGCAAGCCCGCTCGTTGAAGGATGCGGTGGCGACGCGCGCGAGCGAGGTTGCCTATTTGAAGGGGCAGTGGGAGCGGGTCGCCCTGGAAGCAGGCGCCTCCGAGCCGGACGCGATCGCGGATCGCATCCGCGCTTTGCATACCGAGTTGCGACGGATGCATTTGGAGACCGCCGAATTGCTAAATGCTGACGGGACGTTCGGGATGGGTGACGCCCCCGACCTGCCACCCTTACCTGCTTCGCTGTTTTCCCGCCGCCGCTGATGCGGCTTATCGTTTGCAAGATAGTTTTTTGTTTTCTTTTTCTTTTCGTTTGTCTTCCCAGTTGGCCCGTCCGGGAGGACAAACGAAAAGAAAAAGAAGCCCGAATCAGAAGGGAATGTAGTAAAGAATGTTTGCCAGTTTAACGGGTTCGTCGCGTCAGCAACAGGACCGTGACCGTGCCCTCGCGAGCGGTGTTCTGGAGAGTATGGAAAGCCAGCTCATCGCGCTATACACCGAAAAGGAATTGCTACAACGGAAAGTCGGTGTCAGCACCGCCGACGACATCATCGTGCTCATCACGGCATTGGAGGAGCGCGTCCGGCGGCATGAGCCTGGGTTCGATTTCCGGAAAGAGATGGACGGGGAGCCGGATAGCGAACCCGCTCCGTCGACGGAGGCCGAGGTCGCCGGGGATGGGTTCAAGGACCTGTCGCACCGCATCCGTGTTCTTACCGGCACCGTGAACAGCATGGAAGCGCAACTCATCGACGTTTATGCGGACCGCGAACTGCTCTATCGCGAGGGCGGTATCAAGCAAACGCAGGATGTACTGGCCCGCCTGCGCGAGAACGAAAAACTGCGGGCGCAGGTCGCCGTGATGGAAGACCAACTCGCCGCCCTGTATGCGCAACGGCACACATTGAAGCAGGGTCTGGGAGTGACCGACGCGGGCGAAGTAGTCGCCCGGATACAATCCGTCAACGCGGCACTCGAAGCCGCCCAGCACTCCCTGCGATACCTGCTTCCCGCCGCCGAGACGGCGCCCGAGATCGTGGCCACTCCCGACGCGACGATCAAAACCGGTGCCGCTACTGAAACCGATACTATTGCACAGATGAAATCTGATGAGGAGATGGCGGCATGACCATTCGCCCTGATTTAGAAGGAACGGAAATGTTTAATCAGAAACGCACCACAAACGCTTCGCAGAACCCACTGGGGACCACACCGGGCATCTTGCCAGCCGAAACATTGACACATCTCCCGCAAATGACACACGCCGAATTGGACGCACTCCCGATGGGCGTGATTCAGGTGGACGACGCGGGGGTGATCTTACAGTACAACAAGACCGAGAGTGAGATGGCGGGGTTCCGCCCCGAGGATGTCGAAGGGAAGAACCTATTCTTCGACCTCGCGCCGTGTTTGAACACCGGACTGGTGTACGGCAAGTTTCGCGCCGGGGTGGATGCGGGCGCACTGGACCAGGAAGTGCTCTACGCCCTGACATATCGGATGCGTCCGGTTTTGACCCAGATGCGCCTGTGGCGCGACCCGGCGACGGCCTCGAACTGGATCCTGCTCCAGCGGATCGGTTCTACCTCGAAATAGCATCGATTTGCCGCCGGGTTACGAACGGGGCGCGGACCCGCATACAGACCCGCGCCCACTGCGGTCCTTACTGCCGGGGTCGGACGTTCAGGATGGCGGTGCGCGTGACGCCGTTGCGGCTCGCGGTGATGGTCACCGGTGTCCGTACGCTCACCGGGCTGGTCGTGATCGGGAACCCGGCGGCGGACGCTCCGGCGGGCACGAAGACCGACGCCGGGACGCGGGCGACGGTGTTGGAACTTGCCAGCGCGACTACGGCACCGCCCGAAGGCGCGGGCGCGGTGAGTTGGACGAAACCGACCAGCGAGTTTCCGCCGCGGACGCCGGGGCTAGTCAGCGACAGACTGGAAAGCACTGCGGCGGACGGCGCGGGTGTTGGTGTCGGGGTAGGCGTCGGAGTCGGGGCGGGCGTCGGTGTCGAGAGCACAATCGGGCGCGTCAAGTTGATGCCAACCACCCGGTGATATATCCCCATACCTTCGGCAGGTATGTAGGGAAGCAGTGTCTCTATCGGGAAAAATTGCCCTCGCATTTCGCTAAAAAATGGGGGGCTCGGGGGTTGGGCGGGTAGGTCCAGGTTGAGTAAGCCGCCGCCGTAGCTGAAGGCGAACACAGCGGGGTCAAGCGTGTTCGATGCCAGTTGCGGCGGGTTGTAGAACGGGGTAACGACCTGTACGCCGCCGACCGGGGTCGCCGAGCCGTCCGCCGGGGTGATCCGCACCGAGAAGAAGCCATTCCCGCCGAAAGGACTGGGCGGTAGTTCTGGACCTTCCAAAATTCCTGCCGTGTCTACCTCAGTCCCCCAGACGAACTGCTTGCTGGCGGGCAGGCGCACGGTGCGAATATGGTCGCCCGCCGGGAGATTCGTTTCCGTGAACTCCGCCACCAACGCGCCGATTTTCGACTGGCGTTGTGCCGAATCGATGAAAGCGGTCAGGTCGTTGTGGTAGAAGCGGTACGTGATATTCACCGGGACGGAAGCGCGGTAAGAGATCGTGAATGCCGTGATTTTCCGCTGACCACGGAACTCCGCGTAAGTACCGATCTCGTTGTTGCTGATGACATAGAGCGGCTGGCCGTTGTCAATGCGGATCAGTGGTTGCGTCTGGTTAGTAACCGCTGTGTCGACCTGCGCGACCTGCGTGAAGGCGGGTGCGGCTAGAACGAAAGCGGCGGGCGCGCCGAGTAGGAAGCCGAGGATACCACGGCGGGAGATGCGAAATGACATGCGAATACCTTTCTGATCCGGAACAAAGCCACGGGAATGTGACTATCACTTCTTTTTTGGCGAAATGGTGGGCGTTTTTGCCTTCATACTCCCCTTCAGGAGTAATATTCATCGGCGGAGCACTTCTGTAAACAAAATCGAAAGACGGGATGTAAAAGTCAGGGCGGCGAATGGTTTTCTTTGGGGGAATGGTATGTCTGATTCCGCGTCTCTCCTCGCAGGACTAGGGACGTTCCCTTCCCGTTCAACGGTGTATCGGCACGCGCCATTCTTTTCCGTAATGGGATGGGCAAACCTGAGGTACCTACTGCGGACGTTACGCTTTGTGCCGACAATCGGGTATATGTTCTGCCTAAACTCTGTGCGCCGCATTGGGGTAAAGTGCGCAGTTCCGATACATCAGAGAGGAACGGTAACCGATGCGAAGAGACGGACGCTGCTGGTCGTATTTTGGAGCGGCTTTTATTCTGACGACGGCTACGGGGGCGTTTGCGCTCGCGGGTACATACCATGCCCGACAACTGACCGGTGCGATTTCCGCCCAGAAACAGCCCACAAATATCCGGACAATAACACTAAAGGTCGGGCAGGGCGTAGACTTCGAGCGCGGACGCGTGACAACTGGCAAAAGCGAGGGCGGGCTGGTCTTCCAATACATCGCGCCGCAGGACACGAGCGGGATGAAGTTCAACGGCGGGACCGGCCAGGTGGAATACAAAGTCGGCATGAAGATCACCGAGCCGATCCCGATCCTGGCCGCCGCCCACAGCGCACGGTTTGACAAAAAACCGAAACCAGGGCAGTTCACGACCGGCGACGTTTACAACTGGAGCGAGGATGATATACCGAAAACCGGCGCGGGGTACGTGGTTCAGTCGCAACGCAGTGACAAACACTACCTCGTCCGTGTGCTGAACGCGACTTTGCCGCGCAACCAGCCTTCCCGGTGGGCGGTGAAACTGACGTTCGAGCCGTACACGGTGCGGGCGGGCGCGGCGGGCGCGAAAAACGCGCCGCGACTGGCCGGCACACTCTGGCTGAAAGACCTACATACGGACAAACTTATCGTCGATTATGATATGGCGACCGGGCGGATGGCGAACGTCGCCGACGGCGGCACCCTGACGATGAACGCACGCGGCGAAACCGGATACTTCGACAGCACCGGCGCACTCGTCATCACCGACGCGGGCAAGAAACAGACCGCCCGGATGCGCATCAGCGGCGACGACCCCGCTCTTTCGCCCGACGGCAAGCGGGTCGCTATCGTCGAGCAACGGAGCAAGCCAGTGGTGGTGAACGGTATCTCCTACCCGTCGGCGATAACGATGGATACCGTGGTAATCTACGATGTCGCCTCAGGGAACGAACTCGCGTCTTTCCACCAGAAAACGGCGCCGTTCTGGATGCCCGACGGGCGGCTCCTGATGGTGGAATATGGCAAGAACGGGGTGTATCTCCTCGACGCCGGACTGAAGGACTTGAAAACTATTACGGACGAACTGCGTGCCAGTGACGTGGTGCCGAACAAAGACGGCGGCAAACTCGCCGTAGTTTCCGGCGGGCGATTGTGGACGATGGACAGCGACGGCAAAAATCTGCGTCAGGTGGCGGCGACCGGCAAGCCGCAATCGCTCCCCGCGTGGTCCCCGGACGGCAAGTGGATCGCTTTTCAGGAGGAGACGGACAGCCTGACCACCAATGTCCGGGCGGTGCGGCTTTCCGACGGCGCGGTAGTAACGCTACGGACCAGTCGGGGCGGGGCGATGCACTCGCTCTCGCGGATGTTCTGGCATAAGTGAGCGCGACGGAGTCGCGGCAGTTACCGCACCACGAAACGCCCCGGATTGAAAACGTTGTCAGGGTCGAGCGCGGTCTTGATCCGGCGCATCAGGGGGAGTGACGCGGGTTCGGGCGACCAGACGGCGAAATCGCCCTGCCGGAACGACAGCGGGGCGTGCAGGATCGAGTAACTTTCGAGAAACGGATAATCCGGCAGGGCGATGAATCCCATCATATCGCGCATCGTCGTTAACGTCGTGTCGTCGGCGTCGGCGAAACAGGCCCGCGTCACCCCGGTGCCATACCACGTTTCGACCAACGCGTTTTTCAACATCCATGCCTGAAAAAAGGCTTGCCACTGCTCCTCAACCGGGCCTATTGCCTGAAAGACCACCGCCCCGGTTGGCGTTTCGTGTTCGGTCGGCTCCTCGATAATGGTGGTCGGATGCCATGGGCTGACGCCTTTTCGGGCTATTGTCGCGCACTTTTCCGCTTCCGCCTCGACCACCTCCGAAAACCCGGTGAAATGCGCGACGAAATAGGTGCCCGTCTCATCCCGGCGTCCGTAAAAACGAGTCGGCGAGACTGCGTTTAAGGCGTCGCGTATGAAACCACCGATGCCGCCGATGCTATCGTCGCCAAGGGTCACGAGCACGGTCCGTTCCGCTTCCGGGAGCGGCGCGACTTTGAACGTCGCTTCCGCTAAGATGCCGAGGGTGCCGAGCGCGCCGATGTGCAACTTGGGGATGTCGTACCCCGTGACATTTTTGACTACCTTGCCGCCCCCTTTGACGAGTTTGCCTTCCGCGTTGACCACCGATAAACCGATCAGCCAGTCACGCGCCGTGCCGTAGCCAAGGCGGGACGCGCCGAACGCATTCGTCGCGAGGACCCCCCCGATGGTGGCGCGTTCGGGGTGGGGCGGGTCCAACGGTAGGAATAAACCGTGCGGCAGGAGTGCGGCTTGCACGGCGGCGAGGGTCACACCAGCTTCGACCGTGATAGTCAGGTCGCCCGGCTCCACGGCGACGATGCGGTCCAGGTCGGACGTGTTGATCTGGACGAACGCCCCGGCGCGGAGGGGATAGCCATAATCCTGCCCCGTTCCTGCGCCGTGTGGGACGACCGCGTGTCCCGCCGCGACCGCCTCGCGCACCGCGCCCGCGAGTTCCGGGATCGTCCGCGGCGACACGGTTCCGGTCGGTTCCCCGCCGAACACAGTTTCAACCGGACGCATCAAGGGATCAGGAACCGCCACCGGTGTAATCCGTGCTGGCGGCGGTTGGTGCCGCGGCATCGGTGGCACCAGCCTTCGCCAGCCGCCGCACAAGGTCGGCGGCGGGGAGCAACGTTTGGATACGTCCGACACCCAGTCCCGCGTAGAGACCGGGGCGGTCCTCGTTGGTGCGCGAGTACAGGCAGCGGCGCGGGGCGCAGGGCCAATCCCCGATCATCCGCGTATCCAGACGCAGATCGGCCTGACTGGCTTTCAGCAGCCGGGCTTTGTCGCGTGTCGCGGCGTTCGCTTCCTCGGAAAGCAGAAAACGCGTCCCGAACAGCGCGGCGTTCGCCCCCGCCGCGAGGGCAGCTTGCCCGTCGGCTGCGTCCGCGAACCCTCCCCCGGCGATGATCGGGATGTCCGAACCGAACGTATCGCGCAGGTCGCGCACCAGTTCCAGGACCGGGCGCGGGGAGCGCACCTGCCCGCCGGCTTCGGTGCCCTGCGCGATCAAAACCGATGCCCCGGTTTCGATGGCGTCCCGCGCCTCTTCGCGCGTGCCGACCTGACAGAACACCGTCCCTCCGGCCTGTCGGATGCGCGATATGAGGCGCGGGGCGTTCCACCAGAAGACCTGGAAGGCACGAAACCCCTCGGCGATGGCGGTGTCGAAAACAGCGTCCCGTTCCCATTGCGCGGTGAAAGCGAGTAGCACGGGGCGTGGGGTAACGGCGCGGATCTGTCGCAACCGGAGTCGTAGCGCGGCGGGGGCGGGGTTCCGGACCGAGAGCGTCCCGAGTCCGCCCGCGCGTGAGACGGCGGCGGCGAGCCGGGGGCCGTCGCAAAGGCCGAGCGACGCCTGCACTACCGGGAGTACCGGCGGTACGCCGGGAAACAGGCTCGTTTTATTCAATATGCGGGAGGCTTTCATGGACATGGAGACAACAACGTTTCTGCGTCTACTTACCCCGACGCGCCGGTACTCGTTCCCTCGTCTTTGTGTGCTGAATTAGAAGCAGAACTTTTTAAAGTACGTTTGATGCTATCACGGGTGCGCTTTAAGCGTTGCTGGAGGCGCTTGGCCCGTTTGGAGCCCAGATCTTTCTTGCCCGTGGCGACCGTTTCCAGTCGTTCCGCGATCGCCTCGATACGCTCGGTGATGCGCCGCAGTACCCCTCCCCGTGTTTCCGGCGTCACGCGGCGCGGCAGTTCGTCGGTGAGCCGGGCGAAGCGCACCAGTGTTTCGTCCAGTTTGGAGCCGGGTTCGGCACGGCGCGACGC
>JACMMA010000816.1 GCA_014379275.1 Armatimonadota bacterium
GCCTTACTTCACCGACGCCGACCGGTCCGCTTTGGCACTCGCGGAAGCGGTCACCCGTCTCAGTGATCGCCCGGACGCGGTGTCGGATGAGATATGGGACGAGGCAGCGCGCCACTTCGACGAGTCGTCCCTGGCTACTCTGGTACTTTCTATCGCCACGGTCAACCTCTGGAACCGCCTCAACGCGGCAACCCGGCAAGTGGCGGGAGCGTGGAAGGGCTGATCCGATAGGGCGTCTGTCGCCGGGGGCGCGGGTTTACCGGGGCCTTGTAGCGGGATGTGCCATTCCGCTACAAGGCCCCGGTAAATCGAAATATGCTCCGTCCGTGTTCCTATCGGGCTTCCTCAGACTGTATTGCTTGGTAGCTTTCCGAGAGTTTGCGGTACGAATAAGACCGCATCGCCAGTGCCGTCACGATCAATCCGACTATCCCGGTGACGCTGAACAGGAGCGCAATGCCGCGCGCCTGACCGGTTCCATACCAGGAGCCGATCAGGTCCGCGCCGGCGCCGCCGTCACTCATGAAGGGGATGAAAACGTACTGCGCGACGGGGCCGATCAGAAAGGCGGTGAGCGGTGACGCGGCTTGCTCCAGGCTTTGCGCGAAGCCGAACACCCGCCCCTGACGCTCCGGGGGGATGGTTTTCTGGAGGATGGTCTGCTCCGCCGCCTCGACGGCGGGGACCAGACAAAGGTACACAAACATTCCCGTCGCGAAGAGCACGATGGACGAATGTATGGTGAAGAAGATGCAAACCACCCACAGGACGATATTTACCAGGAATAGGGTGCGTAGCGGCTTCGTGCCGAGCCCCTTCTTCGCGACGACCAACCCGCCGACGATAAACCCCAGGCTGAGCACGCCCCACAGAATGCCCCATTGCTGAACCGTAACCAGTAGCAACCCGTACGCGTCCATCAGTGCCATAAAGACGCCGCCCAGGAAGTTATTGAACGTGCTGAAGAAGATCAGCCCGAACAGCCCCGGCACCAGCCGAATTGCTTGAATAGTGCCCCGGATATCTACCTGAGTCGTTTGTTCTTCCGCAGGGACAGCCTCCTTTGTGGGGAGGGCAATCGTCATCAGATTAGCGATCACCAGAACCGTCAGCACGATCGCGATCACGAGCATCCAGAACATGCCGAAATAGCCGATAACCAGGCCGCTCAGCACGGAGGAGAGCAGAAAAGCGATCCCGTTCGCGCTCCCCACCAACCCATTTGCCTTGTCCCGTTCGTGCTCGGGAACCAGAACGGTGACCAGCGTCGATAGCGCGATGGAACGCAGATTCCCGGCGATGGCGCCGAAGAGCGCGAGAACGATAAACACCCAGAGCGAGACGCTCGACGGATTGCTAAAAACCCGCGCTGGAGTCCCGGCATACAGGAGACACGCGAGCCCGTAGAGCACGAGGGAGCCGATGCTCGAACCGAGCATCGCATGCTTTTTCGGATAGCGATCCACCACCGATCCCAGAAAGAACCCGGAGCCGGCGACGGTCGCAAGGTAGATGCCTGCCATGAACGACATGGCGAGTACCGATTTCGTTTGTAGATAGACCCAGAAGGTGACCGCGAACCACACGAACGTGTTGGTCAGCGATGCCGCCAGGGAATTTGCCAATATTGCGTGGAATGTTTTGAACGTCCTCATCTTTTCGTCCTATGGCTGGGTCGTGTCCGGAAACTACGTTATTTTTCTCCTACCGGCTCGTAGGCGAGGACAACGACGCTCGTGCGGAACGCTCTCGCTCTGACCGAGTTCAGGATTGTCGCATCGCTACCGCATAATGCTACGTGAGCGTGTGCACCCGATCTGTACTCCCGGCGATAACAATGTCCCGGCCGGGCCGTCGCTTCAGGCGAGATACCTCGTCGACGATACAGGCTCTACTCTCCCATATCGCTTCCGGAGGCGTTCGCATTAAATGGTCGTTTAACGGGATCCATATTCGACACTAACGTCTACCGGAACAAAAAATCGGGCGTTATTTCTTCAGTCCGTCAATCCACTCAACCGGTGCGCAAGAAACCGTCGCTCCGTCTCCTGCTTTGCGAAGCCGAGAGCACGCTCATAGCAAGCACGGGCTTGCGCCGTTTGTCCTAGCCGCCGACACAGTTCCGCCCGCGCCGCGTGCGCCGGGTGATAGTCCGCCAGGTCCCCACGCGCAAGGATGTTTTCAACGAGGGCGAGACCTGCCGCCGGGCCGTCATGCATCGCGACCGCCACGGCGCGGTTTAGTTCGACCACCGGAGACGGGTTGATGCGAAGTAAGACGTCGTACAGTCCGACGATCTGCCGCCAGTCCGTCGCGTCAGCGGTGGGTGCGTCCGCGTGTACCGCCGAGATAGCCGCCTGCACGGAATACGGGCCGAACCGGCGCGACCGCAGGGCGCGTTCCACCAGCATCTTTCCCTCGGCGATCTGCGCCCGGTTCCAGAGCGAACGGTCCTGATCTTCCATCAGAACAAGGTCGCCGCCCGGTGTAGTACGCGCGGGGCGGCGCGACTCGGTCAACAGCATCAGCGAGAGGAGTCCTATAACTTCGGGTTCGGGGAGCAACGCCGCGAGGAGACGACACAGGCGGATGGCTTCGCCGCAAAGGTCGGCGCGAGTCAGCGCGTCACCGGACGACGCGGCGTAGCCTTCGTTGAACACGAGATAGATCACCGGGAGCACCGCGTCCAAGCGCTCCGGCAGATCATCACGTGACGGTATCCGGTAAGGGACGCGGGCGTCGCGTATCCTCGCCTTGGCACGAACGATCCGCTGAGCGAGTGTCGCCGGGGCGGTCAGAAAGGCACGCGCGATCTCCTCGGTCGTCAGCCCGCACACCTCCCGGAGCGTCAGCGCGATCCGGGCATCCGGCGAAAGGGCGGGATGGCAACAGGTAAAAATCAGCCGCAACCGGTCATCGGCGACAACTCCGTCGTCCTTGTCCGTGGTTGCGGAAAGAGTAACCTCGGATTGCCGGGCGAGGAGCGGTAGCGCGGCGTCGAAGCGGGCACGGCGGCGCAGCGTATCGATCGCTTTGAATCGTCCGGCAGAAACGAGCCACGCGAACGGGTTCGCGGGCACGCCGCTCCGTGACCACTGCTCCACGGCGGCGGTGAACGCTTCCTGGGCGGCTTCCTCGGCGAGATCGAAGTCGCCGATCAATCGGGTCAACGTCGCGAAAACGCGCCGCGAGTCGGACCGATACACGGTGTCCACCATCTCTCGCGCATACTCGGCGGTGTTGCCACTATCTCTTCGGACCCGACGGTACGGAGTCGGGGCGAGTGTAGTTAGAGTCATGACTTTCTTACACTGTTCCCCCGTGGCAAAAACAGGAAAAGAGGCGCACGATTTTTTTGCGTAACCGTTCGCCCCCCGACGCGTTGTAAACGGATAGAAATACTATGCGAACCCTCCTCACAAAAATTCTCCTTTCCAGTGGGATCTGCTTGCTACTCGCGGGCACCCTGCTACATGCGAACGACGCACCGAAACTGTCCCGAAATGGCATGATATCGACGTTTACTCGCGCCGTAGTGAGCGGCGATAATGCCTACGTGCTCGGTCCTGTCGAGACGATCACCGACGTCATACGTATGGGGAAGCCTGTCGCCTCACCGGATGACGGCGCGGTTCTGATAGCGGTGTATAAGAACCGCCCCTACCCCCGTGTCGCATTGACCCTGGCGGACGTCGAGGCAGGTACGCCTCGACGATCCGCCGAACGAAACCTGATCTACTGGGACGTGCGCACCCGCGTCGCGAAGACAATATTGCGCGAAACCAACACGCCGGAGATGGAATCCACAATCGACGGAATCCAGTGGCTCCCAGAAACCCCCATTGCGTTGGTGACTATCGTGCGTACTAACCTTGCGGACGGAACGGGCCAGCGTAGCCTGATGCGCGTGGACGCGGCGGTAGGAACGGTTCGGCGGGTGGCGGGGTTGGAATCCACGAGTGGCGTTGTCATATCTCCCACTCAGCCTCTTGCCTACATCGAAAACGAGGCAGTCGAGGCTGGAGATGGCAAGCCCGGCGTCCCCCCGACGTTGCAGACATATACGTCGCAAGGACTAGGTCGTCTCATTCGACTCGACGAGGGGATCGGGGCACTGGAATGGGCACTTGACGGCAAGTCTGTTTACGCGACGCGGGTCATCGAGCGGGTCGAAGGTAAACGAAAGAGTCGTGCTTTATTGACGCTGGTCAACCTTACGACGGGCGAAGTCACACATCCCGAGAAGCTACCGACGGCTCACAACAGCCGGATAAAATCGTCACCGGCACCGAAAGCAGATTGGGCTATTGCACCGGTGACGACGAAAATAAGGTTCCCCGGACCGGGCGGGCAACCGCAGGACACCACCGCCCTCTGGATACAGGCGGCTCCGTCACTCGCAGCCTTAACCAATCCGAACAAGGAAGTAATTCCCGTATCGCCCGCGCCAGCAAATAACCGTGCCTTCGCGGACGCGCTGCTGATCGCTACCAACGTTCAAGTCGAGGGTTATCTGGTGAGAGGGAACACCGCCGTGATCCTGTTTACGCGCGACAACTCGCTCTGCGCCGCGCCGGTCTTCCGCCTGACGAAGAGCGAGTTCGAACAAGGGTTACGCCAGCGGCAACAGGACGTGACGATCAGCAATGCCAGACAGCTCGGGCTGTCAATCATCATGTATACGCAAGATTACGATGAAAACTACCCGCTACCAGGGAGCGGCGTTGCGAAAGCCATCGAACCGTACACGAAAAGTAGCACATTGTTTACCAACCCCGTGACTGGCGCACAGGGATTCGTCTACACACTCACCGGCTCCACGGCAATGGTGGATATGGCGGAACCAGCCACCACACAACTCGGCTACTTGTCGGGACCCGGCGGGCGAGCGATCATCTGGGCGGATGGGCGTGTGACATGGCAGGACGATCCCCCAACGCCGTAATATTTCCGTTTCTATGGTGCAAAACTGATGGACGGCGGCAAATTAAGAAGTCGGGCGGCGTTCCCGCCGGGGTCGCCAGATGGGAGCGGGATGATAGCGGCAGGAGACTGTGTAACCCTTCGCTCCGTCTTGCGTCTTTATGATCGGTAATAAAAACATGCGCTACGCCTTCCTCAAAAAACTCCTGCCTACCGGAATCTGTCTGGGACTTGTCGCGACGCTACTCGCTTATGCAGACGACGCAAACGACAACTCCCCGACTCTCACGAGCGACGGCTTGATGACGCCGCGCACCCGCGCCGTAATCAGCGGCGAAAGTGCACATATACTTGGTCCTGTCGAGACCGTCGCCGACGTGACGCGACTAGGCGAGTTCGCTATATCTCCCGATGGCGGCGCGGCTTTGATGGCTGCATACAAGAGTCGCCCGTACCCGGGTGTCGCACTTTCCCAGGCGGAAATAGAGGCACGGAAGCCGTTACGGTTCCCGGAACAGAGTCTGATCTACTGGGACGTTCGCACCCGGACGGCAAAAACGCTCCTGCGCGAAACAAGCACCGCGGAGTCGACGGTATCGATGGGAGAAATCCAGTGGATCCCGCAAACCCGCGTCGCGCTGGTGACACTGGGGCGTTATTCCCTTTCCGCCGAAACGGAAACGCTCAGTCTGATGCGCGTGGACACGGTCGCGGGGACGGTGCGGCGCGTAGTCGGTTTGGAAATGGCGAGTAGTGTCGAGGTTTCGCCGAGCCAACCCCTTGTCTACATCAGAATCAGGGCAGTCAAAGGGGAGAACGGGCAGCCGGGCACTTCGCCCTATTTGCAGGTGTACACGCCGCAGGGGTTGGGCCGCGTCATTCGTTTCGATGAGGGGACGGGACCGCTACGCTGGATGCTCGACGGAAAGTCCGTTTACGCCACGCGGTTTAACGAGCGGAGCCCCGAAGGCAAGCGTACCAGTCGGAATTTACTGACCGTGATCGACCTACAAACGGGCGAAATAACCCACCC
The DNA here is from genome assembly GCA_014379275.1 of Armatimonadota bacterium. Taxonomy (GTDB): domain Bacteria; phylum Armatimonadota; class Armatimonadia; order Armatimonadales; family Armatimonadaceae; genus JACMIU01. The sequence continues at coordinate 5,957 of JACMMA010000816.1, forward strand.
GGAAAAGCTGCCAACGGTCCAGGATAATGAAGGGACTCCGCGGCCGTACGCGGAGTGGTCGGTCGGTCCGGAGACGACGCAGATAACGGTGCCGGGACCATTTGGGCAGGGGCAGGACACCACCGCCCTCTGGTTGCGGGGACGGCAAGTCGCTGCCCCGCAAACGAGACCGAATAATGCGGCGGCCTCCGTCTCTCCCGCGCCGGTCAGCGTCGCCTTCCACGCCGACGCACTGCTGGTGGCTACC
>JACMMA010000817.1 GCA_014379275.1 Armatimonadota bacterium
CCGGCGCACCAGACGGATAAAGCCGCGGAGATCGTTTGTTCCAATTCCTTCAAATCGAACCACCTATCGAACGCCTCCGGCGTTTTGAAAGAAGAAATGCGCCGTCTGGATTCGCTCATCGTGTCCTGCGCCGAGGAAACCTCTGTCCCCGCCGGGGAAGCACTCGCCGTGGACCGGGAGGCATTCTCGGAGCGGGTCACCGAACGACTTCAAAATCACCCCAATATCACTTTCGTGCGTGCGGAAGCTACCGAGATCGAAAACGGTCCCGTGACAGTGATCGCCACCGGACCGCTCACCAGTGACGCACTCGCGGCGAAGATCGGCGAACTCACCGGACGATACGACCTATATTTTTATGATGCGGTCGCTCCGATCGTGGACGCGTCCACGATCGATTATTCCAAGGTCTTTCGCGCGTCCCGGCGGGGCAAGGGGTTGGAAACGGATGCCAGCGATGACGCGGCTTATCTGAACTGCCCGCTCACCAAGGACGAGTACGAAACGATTGTCGCCGAAATCGTCAAAGCGGAAAAAGCACCGATGCACGATTTCGAGGACATCCGTTACTTCGAAGCGTGTCTGCCGGTGGAGGAACTGGCGGCGCGCGGGCCGCGCACGCTGGCGTTCGGTCCGTTAAAACCTGTCGGTCTCACCGACCCGCGTACCGGTCGCTGGCCGCACGCCGTGGTACAAATGCGCCAGGAAAACAAAGCAGGAACCCTTTTTAACCTCGTTGGGTTTCAGACACGATTGAAATGGGGCGAGCAGAAGCGCATCTTCCGCATGATCCCCGGGCTAGAAAACGCCGAGTTCGTGCGGTTCGGTGTCATGCATCGCAACACCTATATCCACTCGCCGACGCTTCTGGACGCGACGCTACAACTGCGCTCACGCCCGGAACTTCTTTTCGCCGGGCAGATCGTCGGGGTGGAAGGGTACCTCGAATCGGCGGCGATGGGCTTGGTAGCGGGAATCAACGCGGCGCGGCTCGCGTCGAAAGAAAAACCCGTGGCATTCCCGCCGGAGACGATCCTGGGATCACTCACGCAATACGCCTCCGCCTACGAGGGAAAACAGTTCGCCCCGATGAACGCTTGCTGGGGAATCCTCCCGCCGCTGGAAGGCGACCGAATCCGGGACAAGAAAGAGCGGGGTGCGCAAATGGGGCAGCGCGCGCTACGCATATTCGATTGTTTTGTCGCGGGGGAGCACTTGCGATAGCCGGCCTGCCCGGCAAAAATAAACCGGTCCGCGGCGGTAAGTGTCTACCGCCGCGGACCGGAAGGGCAAAACCCAGGGGTTATTCGCTGTCCACGTAGATGCCAGCGACCTCGATCTCGCCCGGTTGAATACCTGCCTTTATGCAGAAATTTGCGTGAGGGGCGATGTGGTCCCGGGTAGTCCGGAACGGTAGCTCGTACTGTTTCCATTCCGGGGTCAGAGTCACCTTTTGTTGCAGTTCCGGGGTATGAGGCGATTTACCTTCCTCGAAGATCAACCAGACGGGGGTGCTTTGAAGGGAACGCCCCCAGAAGTGCACCACCATTTCTTTCCCGGACATTACGTCCTGCGGCACTTCTTTGATCATTTGTGCGGACCAGAATTTAGCCGGGTCGACTTGCGAGACCGTCAGATGGACGGCATGCTTGTTGGTGCCGGGGAGCTCTTCGACGATAGTATCTTCCATTGCCGCCTGCGCAGGCGGCTGTGTGACCAGGTTCCACTTAGTGCTTTCCGGATTAATGACCGACTTTCCTGCGCCAGAGATTCGTGTCGAACGGCTCTTTGGATTACCCGACGTGGTTGCCGCATCGGCTATCTTGGCTGGGCGTGACTTTGTAAACAGCAATCCGGCGAGTGTTACGAGGGCGATGACCAAAAAGATGGCACCAACGGGTTTAATTATAATTCTCATATTTTGATTTTCAGGTAATGATGTCCGCTAGCAACTTCCGAGTAAAATAAATAAGTTTTACGTCGAAATTTTCTTCATTGGCGAACCCATTCAAGGGATTGGATGCCTGACAAACGAATTATAGGCTTGTTTGCGGAAATCTTCAGGTTGAGGCACGAGGAAATTATTCCTTGGCGTAGCAAATATCGAGGATTTGCTCGAGTGATAGGGGATTGATCTTGAAAGCGTCTTTCACGAAGCTGTTGTCGCAAACATTGTCTCGCCTGAGATTGAGTAGCTGATCGGTAGTGATTGGCGGATGTGATAAAACCGATTCTAGGAGAGCCGCGACGGTAAACATCAAGGGAAGAGGGGCATGAAAGATGGGCTTTCTCACCCCGATTCGCTCGCCTACCGAAGCGACCAGTTCGTCAAACGTCACCTCATCGGCCCCACCAATCTCGAACAAACGATCGACAGTCATGGTGTCATCCAGGCAGGTAGCAATGCAACGTGCCAGGTCGCCACGGTACACCGGCTGGAAGCGATTCTGCCCGTCGCCAGGCATTGGAGTGAATGGCAGAGGGAAGGGGGAGAGCGGCGGCTTGCGAAGTAGCTCTTCCATCTGCCGCAGGAACTGCGCGCCCGGCCCGAAGACTAGGGACGGGCGGAATATGGTCCAGGGCAGACCGGAACTTTGCACGAGACGTTCGGCGGCGGCTTTGGTGCGCGAGTACTCGGCGGGAGCTTGGGCATCTGCCCCGATTGCCGAAACGTACACGAACCGCGTTGTTTCTGTGCCGGAAAGCTTCGTGGCATTCAGGGCGTTCGCGGTTCCGGCGACGTGGACGCGTTCGAAAGTTTGACCAGTGGCACGATCTTCAGCGATGATGCCGACGAGATGGACGACGACATGGCACCCCTCCATCGTGGCAGCGAGAGTCGCCACCGGGTCATCGGTCACCGAACCCACGACGTACCGTACGTTGTCTCCGGGCGGGGGCGATCCACTTCGGACCAAACCAACGACCTCGTGACCTCCGTCGTTCAATGCCGACACCACCCCCCGCCCGACGAAGCCGGTCGCGCCGGTGACGAAAACGCGCAACGACGTTATTCCTCGGTATCGTCCGCCGAGTCGCTCAGCAGATCGTCGTCCGCCTCTAAATCGTCGCCATCTTCGTCGAAAGGTCCTAGACGGCGCAGTTTTTTGATGGCACGAAGCTCGATCTGTCGGACACGCTCGCGGGTGACTTGGAAATGGCGTCCGACTTCTTCCAGCGTGCGCGGCGAGCCGTCGTCCAAACCGTAGCGCATACGGACGACATCCCGTTCCCGGTCGGTTAATTTCGCCAGAACATTGTCGAGTTGCTCGCGGCGGATGAGGTTGTTTGCGACATCACTGGGCGTCGCGCCGCGTGCGTGAACGAAATCCTGTAACTGCGCCGAGTCCTTGTCACCCACCGGGGTTTCCAGACTAATCGGCTCCATAGCCACACGCATGATTTCGTTCACCCGATCCGGGGCTACCGACAGTGCTTCACCGATCTCGTCCGCCGACGGTTCGCGCCCTAAATCCTGACGTAGCGAGCCGGCAGTTTTCACCACCTTATGGATCATTTCCGCGACGTACACCGGAATCCGGATGGTACGTCCTTGATTAATGACAGCACGGGCTATCGCGCGCCGAATCCACCAGGTGGCGTACGTGGAAAAACGGAAACCGCGCCTGGGGTCGAATTTTTCGACCGCACGAATCAACCCGATATTCCCTTCCTGAATCAGATCGGCAAGTGGAATGCCGGGGACGCTGTAGCGGCGTGCGATGGAGATCACTAGGCGCAAATTTGCTTCCGTTAGCGTATCTTTCGCCTGCTTATCACCACGGGCGACCCGCAACGCAAGGGATACCTCTTCCTCCGCGGTGAGAAGCCGGGTGGCACGGGTGCGGTGTAAATAACCCTGGATCTGCTCCGTCTCCAGAGCACGATGCGAACGGATCTTTTCATCGTCGGTTGCGGGGGACAGTACCTCGTCTGCTCGTTCACCCGCGGGCATCGGAGCGAGCAGTATCGCTTCGGGGTCGTCGAATGACGACAGCGAACCTTGGGCGAGAACGATGTCATCGTCCATCTCCGTCTCAGGATTCGTTTCGGGACCGGACAGTTCGGACGGACGGATGTTTCCGTTCGGGGAACGGTCGTCACTCACCGTGGCACGCGTTTTGCGACGTGATGTTGGTGCGAGCGGTGAAAAAGAGGTGTTCAAAAGCGAGGTCTCTCCAGGGGGGCAATGCGATACATCTGCGGCAAAGTTAGTTGGTGCGGGCGGTGGCGTTGTACTAATCATGGACGAAGGCATCTCCTGTGTTTCGCTTTCCGTTACCGTGTTTCCCATTTTGCGCGGACTGGTGCCGAGTGCCAGCAAACAATCCCGACTCTGTTTTCCAATGCTTTATTTGCACGGAAAGTTCCCGGAATCCTGCTAAGGTTTTTGCGAAGGGGTCTTGCAGACATGGGGACAGGCCACCTGTTTTTCGTTCCCGCGAATGGCTCAAATCAAACATGAAAACGCGCGGTCTGCATTGATTGCAGACCGCGCGTTTACGGGTTCCTGTTCTCTCTATCTGTGCGTCGTCATTGCGTCTCTTGCTCTCTGATCACTTATTACGACCTCATACGGAGGAATGTTCCCGCATTCCTAGCGCCTCGGAGATCGTGTCCCATCGCGACAAATCAAACGGGATTTGCCACGCGAACGCTCTTCCCTTTTTGTCACGATACTCTGCCATCGCCGCATCCGGTAACTTCGCCTCCACGGTGTTGCCGCAAAGTGCCATCACACGCTCCGCCTTTTCTTTTCCCTCGACATAAGCTATACCCCGCCGTCCGTTCAGTTTCCAAACCTTGTTCGCCATGCTACCCCTCCTATTCGCGTGGGGGTCGGCGTCAGAGAACGATCACACGCCGGTAACCGGATGGTCATCGGGCACACGTTCCGGCAACGATTCCTGTCCTCTGCTCCGATCCCCCGAGTTCATACCCTCGGCTTTTTCGCCAGTGCCGTCTCCACATCGCGCCGGGCGAATGTCATCCACACGCGAACACCCTGCCACCCGGCGGGGTGGGTCCCCGCCGGCTCCCCGGCAATGTGGGACGCGTCGCGTCGCAAGCGACTCAACTCCTCGGCTATTTCTCGCTCGTGTGCGGCTACAAGGGTTGCTTCCCCATTCCCGATGACACACAACTGAAAACGTGCTTCATGTAAAGGCAACTTCATCGACACCAGAGGCGTCAGCTTTTGCGCTTGCAAAACTCGCTTCCACTGTTTCATAAATTTCGGACCGCATTTCGCGCGATCCTCGAGCGGGACTTCAACGTCCCAGCGAAAAGTGTACGTCGCCGCGCCCGGGTCGTCATCGGCGCCATCCATCAAACCGGGCTGAACGGCGACCTTTTTCCGACGTGCGGACGGCTGTCTGGCCTTCCCGGCCACTTTCACCCCGGCGTCGGCGGAGCAACTCTCCTCGAAAGGGTCGCAGAGTCCGTCGTCGACCTTGGGTGCTTCGCCGAATACGAAGGACAAAGTGCTATCACTCGCCGTTTGTGCCATGTTCACATTGTATCAAACACCTGTTTGATTTACAAGGGGAAATGTTTTTCTCGGTCGCGATGTTTCCAAGTGAGTTATAAAGGGCATAAATCAAGCGGTTGAGCGATGTCGTAAAATTCAGCGAGAAAGTTTGACATTGCGACGATAAATTTTCGTTTCAGAGCAGAACTAAAGTGTCGGTGACGAGATAGCGTACCGTTCAAGGGGTAACACAAATGGCAGCAGAAGCATATGATAAAAACGAGAGCGGCGGTAAGCCTACACAGGGCGTAGGAAATGCCGGTGGAAAGCCCATCCGCCCGATCCTGTTCGGCGTAGGGGCGGTGATCGCACTGATTCTGGTTTCGCTAGCACTCTCCCGTTCCGGGCAAAAAGCGAATGACGGACGGTCGGAATCGGGGCCGGCACCGCAAGCCCAGTACTCCCCGGCCAGTACATCGGACACCGCACTGGGCCAACGAAGCCAGGCGGGCAATTCGGACACCGCTTCGCGCCCGGCGACGGCACCGACCGACATGGCGAGTGGCGACGCGACTTCCATGTCGGGATCCTCGTCGCTACCCGCCCCGGGTACGACACTCTCACCCAGCCCGTCCGCGTCGCCCAGTACGGGAAGCGCATCCGCCGGTCAGAACTTCGTCGCACCTCCCGGTCCTGCGGTAAACGGGCAAGGGGCAAACCGATGAATCATCCGTCTGCGGTCGTGACCGAGACCGAGTACAGTGACCAGACGACCAGAGAAGGCAACATCGTCATTCCGGTCATCGAGGAGACCCTGCATGTCACCAAGCGCGTCGTAGAGCAGGGGGGTGTGCGAATCATCAAGTCGGTGATTACCGAAGAGACCACCGTCGAAGAGCCTACGGTTCACGAAGCGGCGTCCGTGGATCGGGTCGTGATAAACCGACTGCTCGAACCGGGTGAAGCGTTGCCCAAGTCACGTCGCGAGCGCGACACGCTCATCATACCCATCTTTGAGGAAGTGGTGTTGACGGAGAAGCGCATGCGCATTACCGAGGAGTTACATATTCTTCTGACGCGTACCGAAACTGTCAACCCACAAACGACAACGATTCGACGCGAGTCGGTTCAGATCGAACCGTTAGCGTCAACGAATGACTTGCGATCAACGCAAGACTAAACCAAAAAACAAACGACACGTTTTATGGAGAACAAGAAAATGGCAAAAACCATTGTTGGACTGTTTGATACATTCGCTCACGCGCAATCCGCCGTGAACGACCTCATTTCGGCGGGGTTCAACCGAGACGACATCTCGGTAGTGGCGAACAACGCTTCCGGCGAATTCGGCACCCACGACGGTGACCATAACGGAGTGAACGTTTCTCAGGCAGGCGGCGATGCGGTCAAGGGCGCGGTCAAGGGCGGTATGTACGGCGGTCTGACTGCACTCGCAGCAACCGTGGCGCTCGCGCTAATTCCCGGTATCGGACCCATCGCGGCCATCGGACCGCTTTCGGCGTTCCTTGGCGGTGCCGCACTCGGCGCGACCGCCGGCGGTATCTTGGGCGGCTTGACCGGTCTTGGCGTTCCCGAGCATGAAGCTGGTTATTATGCGGAAGGCATCCGCCGCGGCGGCACGCTGGTGACAATCCATGCAGACGATTCGCGCGCCAGTGAGGCGACCAACATCCTGAACCGTTATAACCCGGTGGATATGGACACCCGCGTGGATTACTATAAATCTACAGGCTTCACCAAGTACGACGAAAAGCTTCCTGCATATACCGCGTCGCAGATCGAAGAGGAGCGTACCCGCTATTCGTCCCTTAGCGCGCCGAGCACTGCCACGGACACGTCCTACAGCAGTTCGGCGACGGCTACGCCGATGGCCGCCACCGACCGCACCGTTAACGCGGGCGAAACGATTTCGGTGCCGGTGGTCGAGGAGCAATTGACGGTTGGCAAGCGCTCTGTCGAGGGCGGTGGCGCACGGATTCATACCCGTGTTGTGGAAACCCCGGTCACAGAATCCGTCACCCTGCACGAAGAGCGTGTCACGGTGGATCGCCAGGCGGTCAATCGGACCGCGAACGCCGCGGACTTGAACAACGCATTCCAGGAGACGAACATCGAACTGCGTGAGCGCTCCGAAGTCCCCGTCGTGGCGAAGGAAGCCCGCATCGTCGAGGAAGTTACCATCGGCAAGACAGCGACCGATCGAACGGAGACTGTGTCGGATACGGTGCGGCGCACCGACGTCGATGTCGAGGAACTCGACCGCGACGACTCCACGGTTTATAACTCGACAACATCTACGACCGGTAGCCGAAACTAGTCGGCAAACACTACGGAGCCGGGCAGGGAGCAGTCCCTGCCCGGTTCTTGGCATGGGAAAGGTAATCGAATGGGTGATACGAGTATCGTTAAAGTGCAATCCGCGCACTCGCCAAAGGGAGAGATGGGGCAGGTATATCTCGCTTCCGGCAAGAATGTTTCGATGCGCATGTGGAAAGATGAGCAACCCGGCGAAGATAAGCCGCAAGTTGCGAGGGAGTACGAAACGGTCGGGTACGTATTATCCGGACGTGCGGAGCTGTTATCCGAAGGACAGACCGTGACGCTTGAAACCGGCGATTCATGGATGGTCCCTAAAGGCGCGACACATACCTATCGAATCCTGGAAACATTTTCAGCCGTCGAGGCGACCTATCCGCCGTCGCAAGCGCACGGTCGGGATGACGCCCCTTAGAAGTAAGACATGAGGAGCAACGAGAAATGAATGAGTTAGTTCGCGCGACAGCGGGTGCGTTGATCGTCGGGACATGGGCTACTTCCTTGATTGCCGCGCCACCCACCGTAACGCCGAGGAAGGCCGCACCGCCGACGTTTAGGCCGGCAACGAAAGCGACCGGGAAAGCCGTATCCAATGCGAAGCCAGTCCTCGTCGAACCGCTCGCGGTGGGAAATGTGCGTGCACCGGAACTCGAGATCGTCCACCGCTTTGAGACCATTATGCCCGTTGGTATCGCCGTAACTTCCGACGGACGAAAGTTTGCGTCGTACCCGCGATGGACGGACAAGGGCGATTGGACACTCGCCGAAATCAAAGACGGCAAAGAAGTTCCTTACCCCGGCGGCAGCGGCAATTTTCAAAGGGGGCACAAAATTGACCCCGGGATCAACCTCGTCTCGCTACAAGGGCTGATCACCGACGCCAAAGACCGGCTGTGGCTGTTGGACACGGGCACGGTGGAAATGAAACCGGTACAACCGTTTTCGCCGAAACTTGTTTGTATAGATACAAAAACAAACGCCGTCGCGAAAACGATTCTCCTGCCCGCGAGTGTCGCGCCCGAAGGAACGTACATTAACGATCTGCGCATCGACGGGCGGCGGGGCGAGGGCGAAGGAATTGCGTACATCACCGACAGCGGGACCGCCTCGCCGAACGGCATCATTTGCGTGGATCTGAAGTCCGGCAAGTCTTGGCGGCGTCTCGCCGGGCATCCGTCGACACAGGCTGATCCGCAGTTCATCGGCAAACCGGAAACCGGACCCTTGTACGTCCGACCCAAACCGGGTGTGAAATCCCCGGCACGACTCGGCTCGGACGGCATCGCGATCAGTCCAGACGGCGAATTTTTATATTACACCCCGTTGTCTTCACGCAAACTGTACCGGATCAAAACCGCCGCCCTCGTCGACACGGGTGTTTCCGACGAGGCGGTCAACCGGATGGTCGAGGATCTCGGCGCGAAAGGTGTTGCCGATGGTCTGGAGGAGGACACGAAAGGGCGGATTTACATTACCGAATGGGAAAAGCGCGCGATCACACGGAGGAATACGGACGGCGTCATTGAAACGGTAGTACAGGATGACCGCTTGCTCTGGCCAGACACACTCGATTTCGGTCCGGACGGCTATCTGTACGTAATCACCAATCAGCTTCACCGCCAACCGAATTATCATGAGGGCAAGGAACTACGAAAACCGCCGTATTTGCTGATGCGAATCAAGTTGGGCGACGCAAAGCCTGTTGTCTTAGACGGTGAAAAGTTGCCGGGAGTCGTGGCACCGACGAAGACGAATTAGGCGACCTGGTGTGTCTTGGTCGTTGAGCGACCGACACCTGGCTCGCCTGATCAGACGTACCCAGTACGCTGAGTCCGAAGCCGCAAGGGGGATATCTGGCGACCTCCGTTCGTCGGCGGGTGCGCGGGGTAATCGTTCCGCGCATCCGCCGCCGTTCGTCAGATACTAATCCGCACCGCTTCCGCTGGAAATACCGGCGCTGTAGCCTGTCGGGGCGGTTCCGCCGTCGCTATCCGTAGTCGGTAGACGGGATCCGCGCCCGCTCGTTACAACTCTGTTCTCATCTTCCAGTTGGTCGAAGATATCGTCGCGAGTCATGCCGTTATCGTCGACATCATCCCCCGCAGGATGCATGTCATCCGCGGGGCCAGTTGCGCTTATCGTCGCTTCCGCACCGGAAGAGATATCGTCTCGTTTCGTTACAATCATGGGAAATGCCTTTCGCTTACGTTCCAGTCCCGGTCATAATTCCGTTTCCGGCGGTCAGGGTACGCATGTCGCTCCGGTTCCCCGGCATTCGCACATTACCTATCGGCGATGTGTAGCGGAGCGGACTGTCCTGCTGCAGTCTGTTGCTGGCAAGGATTTCTATGACGGATGCGATTCGCGCCATCTCGCCCCCCTGCGATTGAAGTGCGGCGACCAGTTTTTGTACGCTGGCCTGCGGCAGTTTTTGTTGCTGCTCTTGAGGTGGATAGCCTGTCAGGTCGCCCGATTGACGGCTGTCGAGTTCGTCCAACACCATCGTCAGTTCGTTCATTGTTCTTGTACCTCACCAGCACGTATTCCCATGTTATTCATTTCCTAAACAAAACACGAAAGGCCACAGCTCGCCGCCCCGGAAGCAGGACTTCCTTACTGTCAGCGCGAACGGCTATCCCTGTGAAACGTGTTGTTACCTTCGGCGAAGTCATGCTCCGCCTTTCTCCGCCTGACTACTCCCGTCTAATGCAGACCAGGACGCTCGACATGACATTCGGCGGCGCGGAACTCAACGTCGCTGTCTCGCTTGCCCGACTCGGCGTACCGTCTGCGTTTGTGACGAAACTGCCAGAAAACGATGTCGCGGAAGCGTGCATCACGGAGATACGCGGGCTGGGAGTCGGCACCGCGCATATCCGGCGTGGCGGAGGCCGAATGGGCGTGTACTACGTCGAGCGCGGCGCAGCGCAGCGCGGCTCGACAGTCATTTACGACCGCAAAAACAGTGCGATTGCCGAGTCTGACCCCGGGGAGTGGGATTGGCGGACTGTACTCGGTGGCGCGACCGCGCTACACGTCACCGGCATTACCCCTGCACTATCGCAAAACTGCCGCATCGCCATGCATGACGCGCTTACCGTCGCCAAAGAGATCGGTGTCACCACCTTCTTCGACCTGAACTACCGTCAAAAACTGTGGAGCACGAAGGACGCCGGGAAGGTGCTCGCAGAACTGCTTCCGCTCGCCACCCACGGCGTCGTCAGTGACCATGACGCCGACACCCTGTTCGGTATCCGCTCCAAGAAAACCGATACGGAAAAGAAGCAAGCCGAAGTCGCCGAAAAACTGACCAAGCGGTTCGGTTTGACCGGCATTGCGATGACTCGCCGTGAGCAACATTCGGCGAGCCGAAACGGGTGGGGCGGCATGTTCTATGTCGGCGGTAGCGCACACGTCTCCCGGCAATACGAAATCGACTTCATCGTCGACCGCGTCGGGGGCGGCGACGCGTTCACGGCGGGCATTATCTACGGGGTCGTGAACAACAAAAAGCCGCAGGACACCGTAGAATTCGCGGCGGCGGCATCGTGCCTCAAACACTCCATCGCGGGCGACTACAACCTGGTCACCGTCGCGGAGGTGGAATCCCTCGTCGGCGGGGATGGTTCAGGAAGAGTGCAACGATAATGGGTTCCCGTCGTGCGCTGGGGTGGAGACACGACGGGAACCCACCCGCGAATTTTACGCGTTGCTGCCGAAATCTTCATCCCCGTTGACGGAAACCTGCACCTGTTGAACCGAAGCGAATTGTAGCAACGTTCCTTCTACCGCCATTCGGAATCGTCCGGGACTGAGGGTGCCAGGCCACGAAACCGAGCCGACGAAATCCACCGTGGCCGTGCCGCTGACGATATCTAAGGTGCCGATACTCAACCCGCCAACCGAGAGGTCGTTCAGCCCGAACCCTTGTTCCCCGGGCGTAGGACCATCTAATAACGCTTGCAATGACGGGCGTGCCGGGGCGGCGGGATTGACCTGCCGGGACACCGGGAAAAGGGTGAGCGGGTTGCCGTCGGGGAAGAGCGGGTTTTCGGGAGCGTTTTCGAGCACCCAAAAATAAACGTTTACGCGCTTAAGATCAGCCATCTCCAAATCCTTTCCGTGCGATTCTGCAACCCACTCTTACAAAGTTTACAGCGGCGGCAGAGTCTAAATATTTCATAAATCCATTCTCAATAAGGCAAGCATAAGGATTGTAACATAAAGAGCAAGGAAATAACAAGCCTGCTACGATTTGATTTGGCGAAAACGTATCCGCTGGTTAATCGCGATAGACGGCACCGTCGGAGAATGACAACGCTTGTCGCCGGTGACGGGACAGGCAGGAGTGGAAAAGACGAATCACCAGGACTTTGGACCACGCATACGCGGTTCCCGCTGGGAACTCACACCCGCTCTAGCGGTTGGTGCGGGGTGGGGGGCAATTCGACACGGATTTCGTCACCAGGACAGATTTCACCGCCCACCAGCACGACTCCCATCACACCGGCTTTGCGGACAAGTCCTCCGTTCGTGTCGCGCCCCAGTACGGCCGCCAACAAGCCCGGCTGGAAGCGGTCGATCTGTGCGCACGGGTTGCGTAAGCCCGTCAGCTTGACGACCGCCGACACGCCGACATGCAGCCGAGTGCCGTTAGGCAATCCGAGCAGGGCAACACCGCGTGTGGTGATGTTCTCACCCATCTCTCCGGCGGACACAACGAAGCCGTTCGCAC
>JACMMA010000818.1 GCA_014379275.1 Armatimonadota bacterium
GTAAATGGCGTATCCACTGTTTCGACACGCAGGTTAATATGACGGCAGGCGAAGCGCATTTGTTCGTTCCGAACGAGGGCACCGGGGAGTAATCCTGCCTCGCAGAGGATTTGGAATCCGTTGCAGATTCCCAGAACAAAACCGCCCGCTTCGGCGAAGGCCGCGACCTCGGTCATGATCGGCGCAAACCGGGCGATTGCCCCGGCGCGAAGCGCGTCGCCGTACGAAAAACCACCGGGGACGATGACCGCGCCGATATCGGAAGGCAACTTCGCCTCCGCATGCCACAGATAAACGGTTTCCCCCAAGCCGAGATCGGACGCCCACGCGCACCCGGCGTCTCGGTCACAATTGGAGCCAGGGAATACGACGACGCCGACTTTCAGTGCGGCACTCACGACTGGACCTCGACCCGGTAATCTTCGGTGACCGGGTTCGCGAGCAATTTGTCACACATCGCTTTGGCCTGGCTCGTAGCTGTTGCCGCGTCCACCGTGTCGGGCAGATTCAGCTCTATATGACGACCGATGCGGACGTTATCCGCGCCCACAAATCCGAGGCTATGAAGCGCATCCTGCACGGTGCGCCCCTGTGCATCTAAAATTGTCTGTTTCGGCGTGACATGAATCGTGATTTTTGGCATTACGTCCTGTATTGTGCCACGTTGCTAAACAGGTGTCAAGACGTCACTGCCTTACCCCCTGGGCACCCGTCCTACGGCACGGAAGGGGGACTGGGGGGTGAGGTCAAGTCGTGCTAACATAGGCGGTATGAAAATTACCGATTGGGAGGTGCGCGAATGGGACGTTCCGATGCGCTCGCCATACCGCTCTGCGCAACGTCTCACCACAACCGCTCATAACGTTTTGCTTGCCGTTACTATAGAAGGGGGATTCACCGGCGTCGGCGAATCCGCGCCCGCGACATATGTCACGGGCGAGACCCAAGCGACGGTCGTGGACATCCTACGTCGTTTCCTCACGAATCGCGGCCCGATGTCGACCGATGCCGTACTGGCACGCGCCGCTACCGAACTCGCGACAACGCCCGGTGCACGGGGGGCAGTGGAGATCGCGGTGCAGGATGCGGTTGCCCGGGCGATGGGGGTACCACTGTATCGGTTATTGGATCCCGCCGTTCCAGCGGACACCCGCACCGCCCGTGCCACGGATCTGTCGCTCCCGATTTTGCCGCCTGAAGAAGCGCACCTCCGAGCCAGCGAAGCCGCCGCGAACGGTTTTCACGCCATCAAAATCAAAGTCGGCGGTGGAGACAATCGGGAAGACGTTCAAAGGGTACGTGCCGTAGCCGAGGGTGCCCCCCATGCGACGCTACGTCTCGACGGGAACCAGGTTTTCTCCGCCGATTCCGCCCTGACGCTTCTGGATGGCCTGACCGATCTGTTCGCCCGTATCGAGTTGTTCGAGCAACCGACCCCGGCGGGCGACGACGCGGCGATGCGGGAAGTGCATCGCTCGCTCCCCGACGACATCCCGGTCTTCGCCGACGAATCGTGCCACGACGCGGAGGACGCGCGGCGGTTGATCGGAAGCGGTATCTGCGGCGGGGTCGTTCTGAAACTCGCAAAATCGGGACTATCCGGCGCGGGAGCAATCGCGCGGGCGGCACACGCGGCGGGCGGCGTGTGCCTTTTCGGTTGCATGATGGAAACCCGTATCGGCATCGGTGCGGCGCTGCACCTCACCATCGCGCTCGGCGAAAAGATCGTGCCGCTCCTCGACTTGGACGGCCACCTGCTAACGGACGACATCGGGCTACTGTCGGGCGGGCTTATACAGGA
>JACMMA010000141.1 GCA_014379275.1 Armatimonadota bacterium
CGCCGGAAGGGCGGAGAGCGCGATGGCGGCGAATGCCGCGCTCGCAATCAGCGAGTTTTTCTTCATTCTGTTTCCTCCAAAGGTTTAGCAAACGAGCAATCTTGGTACTTTACGTACCAAAGTCGCCAGCCGAATAAATCGGCAGATCTCGTTACGCCTGGTGAATGAAAGAAAAATCGTACTGGGATTAGTTACGAACTACCGCCATGTTCGAAACAAACAGAGAATAAAGGATCGTGTTCGACCGGGGGTGTTTCGGGAGCGGATTCTTAATACGAACCGCGTGGGAATGCGACGTCCTGCGAAGTATCCATGTTGCCTTCACCGTTGTTCGCTTTCCTGAGCGTTCCGCGCTTTCGAAGTTACGCATCGTCCACACAACACCAGCGTTACACTTACTATATTGTCTGCTTCTTGTCGAATCATGGAAAGGACCGTGACCAAACCAAAAGCGATTTCCCCTACCTACACAGCAAGCGCACCGAAACGTTGTGATGTTCTCTTTCATTCGCCGATACCGAAAAAATCAACTCGTCTTTTCGTACTACGGACACACAAACCACGCTACGAAGGCGTTTACACCGACCGAAACGAAGCGTTCCACATATTAATGTTTCGTGTCACGCATCGGACGGGTATTACCCTTATCGTTTTCGAATCAAACATGCTAAACGAATTAGTTCATGCATTATTTGACTGAAGTGAGAGCATATTAATCCTTTCACTTCATGGCTTGTGACACAACCTTTTCCAGAAAGTTTCATTTCGCACAAAAAAGAGAGGTAATCGATGTCACGGGTTGGAACCGTTGTGGGTGTAAGGGAATGTATAGCGGGCTTCGCCGGTGAAGAGAAAGTTACGACGCGCGGCAAGAAACTTCAGGCTACCGAAGAATGCGGTAAGCCAGTACTCGACGACTTCCGAATCAAGAATGCCCCCCTCGGCGTCGGAAATAGAAAGCTCATAGCCCCAGATATTGGTGCGAGGGTCGGCATCCAGTGTGAAATCCAAAATGATCGTTCCGACGCGGCGTTTGTACCGCTCCTTGTCAACGAAGCCGAACGGTTGCAGGGCGGCGAGGGTGAGCGGTTCATTGCGTGCGAGCGTCCACATTTCTTGCACGATCCGTCGGTCGGTGTCTTCAGCCATGAGCGTTCGAGAGGTCCTTTCCTGTTCTCTTTAATCCAGCGTTTGGATTCGTGATATTCTACACGCGGAACCGGTTTTACGACAATGGCTTTACGACAATTCTTATATTTGTGTCCCCTCCTGATGGCGTTTGCGGCTACCGGCTGTTCCGACCCGACAAAATCCACCAATCGGCGAAAGCCGGTCGTCTTTCCGAGCAGCGGAAAGAAATCTATCACGAAAATCGCCGCGCTCGAAAAGGTAGTGTCGCCACCGGGGACGTTCTTCACCACGCCGTATTTGCAACTCGGCACGAACGCTACGGACCCCGGGACGCTCTCTGTTGTGTGGCATACCGCGGCGGCTTCCGCCGTTTCACTACCGCGATGGGTTGTCGAGACCCGCTCCCCGGCGGGGAGTGGCGGATGGAAGAAACAAGTCGCCCCGATCCGATCCAACCGGGTCGCTGTCGGTTCCGTGAAGCCTCACGTCGTTTACACCGCAGCGGTGAACGGATTAGTTCCCGGGGAGCCGTTCGATTATCGTGTCCTCAAAAGTGACACCCCGGTGTTCGCGGCGAGAGCGAATCGAGCCCGTCCCTCCGCAAGTCAGGACTATCGGATGGTCCTCTTCGGCGACTGCGCGGAGGACACTGCGTGGCAGAAAAAAATCGCGTACCAAACGTCGCTCCTCAAACCGGACGCCGTTCTGCTAACGGGCGACATCGTGTATCCGCACGGACGCGCCTCGGAATACCGCGCGAACTACTTTCCCGTTTACGGTGCAGAGAAGGCGGACCCGGAGCGCGGTGCACCGCTGCTGGCTTCCACCCTGTTTATCGGCGTCAGCGGTAACCACGACCTCGCCTATTCCAGTCTTTCAAAGTACCCGGACGGTATGGCTTACTATTATTACTGGAAACAGCCGCTCAACGGGTGGGGTGGGGATGTGAGTGCGGAGCGTCCGCCGATCAGCGGCGACAGAACTGCCTTCGAGAAAGCCGCGGGGGAGTCATTCCCTGTCGGCGGGAATTTCACCTTCGATTACGGCAACACCCATTTTGTCGCCATCGATGCGAATTATTACATGAACTGGCAAAGCCCGAAAATGGTGGCGGGATTGCGGAAAGCCGTCACCGAAAACCCGTCGGCTACCTGGCGCTTCGTCGTCCTACATGTCCCCCCGTTTCACTCCTCGGCGGTTCATCAGAATGAGCAGTGGATGCGCCGTCTCGCTCCGCTGTTTGAAGAAACTGGCGTGGACGTGGTCTGGAGCGGGCATGTTCATAACTATCAGCGGTCGCGCCCCTTACACTTCTTGCCTTCCGAGACAAAGACGAGCGACGGCAAGGTCGACGGGACATTCGCGCTGGACACCGTTTTTGACGGAGTCGGTGTCACAAAACCGGACGGAGTCCTTTATGTTGTAACCGGGGCGGGCGGCGCGGCGTTATACAGTAAGCCTCTCACTTCGAATGCGGATTCGCCAGAGGCGGAACCGTTTACGGCGAAATACGATGCGACTGTTCATTCGCTGACCGAACTTACTGTTCGTGGCAAAACGCTTTCTGTCCGACAGGTGGACGAGAACGGCAAGGAAGTGGACCGCTGGTCGGTGACTAAATAGGGGCGGATGTACGGGGGGTAGCGTTGATTATGGGATGGATGCTAATTTGATCCGTTTGGGGTTGGTGGAGGTTCCTCTCGCCTTCCCGATGGGAAGTGTAGCAAGATCCGTAGAGAAATAATCGTGATGCCCATGAGGGTCAGCAGAGAGGTGCCACCCACGAATTTTGCCAGCGCGGACGAGTGCTGTAGCAGGCGAAACGTCCATAAATCAGGGAAATTCCTTCCGGTGTTCCGTATCGCATCCTCGCTGACGATCGCGGGAGCGGGAAGTGGTTCACCGTACACCGCACCGCGATACAGGGCTTCCCACACCGCCATCTGCTGGTCCGGGTAGAGAATATCCGGCCTCACTATCTGCGGATATTGCATGGAATTAACGAGATCCCAGTTGACCGTCACCGGGGCTAGGCAAACCAGGAAAGAAATGCTCACTAGCGCGCCGAAAGCGCACCGGCGCGTCCGCCCGCGAGTCTGCCACCCGTCGAGTTCTGCTAACGCCGTGAGAGCAGCACCCAGATAAAATATCGGCAACACGGGAACGAGATACCGCTGCCCCCAGGAAACATCGTTCCAAAATGAAAGCCGCGCAAGGAAGACCACGTAGAGTAAAGCCCCGGGCAAGAAAACGGCAGTGAGGAGACGCAACTCTCGGGGAGATTCGCGCCAGACAGACGGCAACGCAAACCAGAGCAGTAGGCTCGGCGAGAATGTAAGCAGCCCCCGGTTCGGCGAGAAAAGTAGCGCGTATGCACCGAACACCAGGTCGTTATGCATCGCGGAGGAAAGAGTATGTCCGCGCGTCGCGCCGGTCCGCAGTAGATTACCCGTCCGCACGTAATTGTAGTAAGCACTCCCGAGAACACTGATGAATATCGGGAGGAGCGTCAGGAAGGCGATATTCAGCGCGACAGACCGGGGCAGTGGCTTGAATAAAGCGAGGAGAAGACCGACGATACCGATCAACAAAAAAGGTGCAAGGGAAACGCGGAACGCCAGAGCCAGACCCGTTGCCACACCGAGCGAAACGGCACTTTGTCGGATCGCCGCGGCGCGAGGCAAGGTACCATGCGAAAAGGAATACAGCGCGAGGCGACCCGCATAAAATAGCACCGCGCAAACACAGACACAACCCGGCAAAACATCACGAGCGGTTTTCGTGTAGGGCCAAAACATCGTGCCTACTCCGAAAAGAAGGCTCACAAGGAACGCGACCCGAACGGGGTAAAAGAGTGCGAACAAGCGGTAAAGAAAAAAAGGCCCTAGTGCCCCGATCAGGCAGTAGGTGAATGAAACACACAGGCGAGCCGATAAAGGCGGGAGATCCAACAGTCGTTGAACCGGGGCAGGGGAAATAGCAGAACCTATAGCGGCGGCGGGGAACATCGTGCCGATAGCGCCGATGTCATGAATCTCATAATAAATGCCGCTCGGGCTTCGTAGCCAGTTGAGGCTGAGCCAGATGTGTGGTGCGATTCGGGCCGACGTGCTGACCCTGCCGGTGTTACGGAGCAGCAGCGATGCCTGAAGTTGGCCGACAGCATCAAAGCTAGACATTCTTCCACTCCCGGTCAAAAGATACAGCGCGGCGTAGAAGACCAATACCCATACGGCGGGGCGCGTAAATCGAGACCGAAGGGCAAGAATCATCTACGCAAATCCTCAGCGGATAGGGCAAGAGCGGCTTCCGGTTTTCGTCTCGCAATCCGCCTCCGTGGAAAGACGCCCGACCTGTAAAGGAGGCTCACCGCGAGGAAGGTCGCGGTTCCGTAAAGGAGGTAGAGAGTGTGCAGGAATGCGGCAACGATTATCAGAGCAAATCCGCCTCGCTTTCCGAAAAAGCGGAACAAACTGGCGTTGGCGGTGACAACGAGAACGATGCCGATCGGAATCAGAAGCAGGAGATAGGGCGAAACAAGAACCAGTGCTGCGAACGGCGCTGCGGCGACAAGGAGTGCAGCGAACGCGGAGAGGCGGCTACGCAAGCCGAGATTAAGGTCGTTCGGAAGGCCATTCCCTTCTTCCAACAACAATACCGTCCATGGCACGGCGCGGGCAAAAATATCGGTTCGGATCAGATTACCAAGGGACCACCGCTTCCAATGTGTCCCCTGTATTTCCGGCACGAGGCGGATGGCGTGTCCCAGGCGGCGTAGACGCATTCCCAGTTCGATGTCCTCGACCGACGGGCGAGGGAATCGCGCAACGTCAAATCCACCAACCGCGAGAAATACATCTCGTCGCACCGCCCCGCATCCCGCCCAGAAAGTGCCCGCGTCCTTCTGGCCGTGCTGGTGTACATGATGATGCAGGAGATTTTTGTAGCGCGACGGGAGACCGGGCGCGGGCGGCGCGTCGTCATACGAACCGAATAGGGCCGCTATCTCCGGTTCCGTGGCGAACGATTCTCGCACTCGCCGCACCGCGTCCCGGTGGAGTGCGACATCCGAGTCAACGAACAAAAGAATGTCACCGATCGCGACGCGGGCGGCACGATTCCGGGCATCCCCGGGGCCGCCAGGCTGGTCTGAAACCGCGGTCATAATCTGCAAGCGGTCGGTACCGAACATCGCCGCGACTTGCATTCCGTCATCCGTTGAGCAATCGTCCACTACAAGGATTTGTTCCGGGGTCTGCTCCGCATTCATCAAGGCTTCCAGACACGCACGCAATGTTTTCTCGGCGTTGTAGACCGGCACAATGACTGTTATCGTGCTCATGGGACGTTTTGCTCCTGTGTCCGTTGATGCACGACTCGCGCTCGTTGCCAGCGACGTTTCTCCCCAAAGTAACCTGTGGCATTTGCGAACTGCGAAAGAAATAGCAACGCCGACAATACGAATGGTGAATGTCCTCTCTGCGCGGATCGTAAATGGAAAGGGCATAGCAATAACTCACTATAAAAGCGCACTGGGGCGATCCGCACCGGCTGAGAGGGGAGATCCGATTCTCGCGTCGTATGGTGATGGTAGTGAAATGCGCCGCGCCCGTAATTATGATGCTGACGGTAAAACTTGCCCAAACTCATGCCGTGGAAATGTCCGATAACAGCGTCGGCAATATAGGTCATTTTCCTACCCGCCGCGAGCCAGCGGCGACACATATCCCTATCTTCGGCGGCGGCAAGCGGAAAGCCGATGTCAAACCCGCCCAGATCACGCAAAGCCGTCGCGAGGAATGCGATGTTGTTCGAAGCGAAGAAGGTCGCCCCTCTATTGGTCCCAGGGTTATTCCAGCACCGATAAAGATAATCCATGAGAACCTGACTCGCGGCCGCGCACGGGTCATTTTTCAAAAGATTTATGGTACGCCCCCCGAGCATATCCTGCGGATTAGTTGCGAACCCTTGTGCGAACGCCGTCAGCCAGCCTGGGTCTGGCGCACAGTCATCATCGGTAAAGGCGATGAATTCCCCGGTCGCTTCACGCAGTCCGTGGTTCCGAGCCGTCGCTGGTCCGGCATTTTTTTGTGTCAATAAGCGGAAGCAAAGACCGGGATGAGATTCCTGATGACGACTGACCGCACGGACGATTTGCTCGTTCGCCGGGGCGGGCGAACCGTCGTCTACAATGATAATTTCGTACCGATCTTTGGGATACGCTAGCGCACTGAGTGCCTGCAAACAGTGGGACAGTTGTTCGGGGCGGTTGTATGTCGGCACGACCACGCTGAAGTGCGCGATCGCTGGGGGCGTGATCCGGGAGCTATCGTCGTCCAACGGCTACCGGCTCCTCGGGCACCGCGTCGGAAACGGTCCGAAGCAGAGTGTGTAGTTCTGCACCCTTAGACGGCACGATCCGGGAAGGCCCCGACGAAGATGCCGGGGTGGGGAAAGGCATTTCACGCTCTATATCCGCCCGGTCATCTGCCGTGATCAGGTCGATGCGGCGGGTCTCATAAAACATGAACTTTTTCTCCGATTCCCCGGCGCCAAAAAGGTACCCGGTAACCTCTCCTAGGGCGTGCGTTATCAAGCAGGGAATCATGGTCGGTAATACCTGCGGGATTCGCTCTTTCAGCCCCGCCTCCGTCATCATCGGAAAAATGCGATGCAGGCGCACCAGCGGGGTTAGCGGCATGGTGAGAACATGGACCGCTTTTTTGATCGCCCCCCAACCTTCCCGCCGCACTCGCGTCGCGCCGAACAAACGCCCCCCCCAGAATCCTTGCCACAGTGCGATGTTCAGGTTGGAAAAATTGACATGCCTGAGCCGTGCGTCGCTTTGTAGATACACGCGGTGACCCTGTTCGGATAGTTTACTGTGCAGGAAACTTTCCACACTCAACAGATCGCACAACTCCGCGTCGTCGAACTGCAGAAGAAGTTCGCGGCGGAACGCCCCGTTGTGCCACGCGATATGGTCTATTTCCCGCGGCGCGCCGGGATTCGTCCACGGTCCATAGTGGAGCATCTGGCACGTCCAGCTAAGGGCAGAGCGCGGATTCGCCGGCGTGACGGATGGCCCGACGGCTCCGTTCCCTGCCCGGAGTGCCTGGATCAGGTTTTCCGCCCAGTCGGGCTCCGGGAAGGCATGATCTTCCCCCTCGACAACGTATGGGGCCCGGGCGGCATGGATCGCCCTCACTTTCACGGGAGCCAGTGCATGAATCGGCCCCACCTCCAGAATTTGCCAGGAGGCGAACGGTCGGAAATCCTCAACCACGATTCCAGCGGCCTTTCGCCCGGGAAGCACTACGATAACTTCGATCCGCGCAGCGACCGTCTGTCGTTGTAAGTACAGGATGGTGCGACGCACGGTCTCGTAGTTGTCGGGGGAAACCAGGATCACGGAAAGTTCCGGTTTGGAGGATTCGTCGGCACCCGGGGACAGTATCCGTGTCGGCAGGTCTACGTTTGCAGGTGCCGGTGGCGGGAGTGTCGCCGAAGCCAGCGATACCATGCGGGACTGTTGCCGGGCAGACTCTTCCGCGGCGGCGACAATTTCCAGGCTCCGGTATCCGTCCTCAAGGTCCGGATACGAGCCGAGTTTGGCATCGCCGCGGATCGCGGCAACGAACTGCGTCAGTGACGCCGTGAAGGAAGGCTCGTGCCCTGGCATCGCCCGCTTACGCAACCGGTAGCCTTGTCGTCCCGCGTCTCGCAAACCGCGCTGTAATCCGCTCAGGGGTGAGGATTCCTCGCGGCGGGCGGGAGTGACTTCGCTCCCGCTTACGCCGTCGTAACGATCCACGACGAGCCTGCCATTCTCGCCATAAAACTCCCAGCGGTCGTCGTCCGCCGCGCAGAGAGACACAAAGGTTTGCGCCAGTACGCCGTCTGCGAGACGCAATTGCACCGACGCACTGTCCGCGTCGCCGTGGCGCGAGCTGACTCCTGCGCTGATTTCCTCGATTTCTCTGCCACTTAGAAATCGAAGCAGATCGAAATGGTGCGACGCCAAGTCCAGGAGTGCCCCGCCGCCACTAGACCTCGTCTTTTTCCATCCCGGTGCCGTTTCTCGCATCGGTGTCGCGAATACGGAGCGGATGGCCGTCAGGCGTCCGATCCCCCCTCGCTGGAGCACCTCTCTCGCCTCGGCGAGTAGTGGATTAAAACGGTAGTTGAAACCGATCATTCCGATACAATCGGAGGCGTTGTGCCAGGATTCCAGCACTTGCTGACCTTCTTGCGGTGACGTCGCCAGCGGCTTCTCCAGATAGACATGCTTACCCGCTGCGAATGCCGCGCAAGCCGCTCGGGCGTGGAGGCCGGTGGGGAGAGCGATGATCACGGCGTCTACGCTCGCGTCACGGATCGCCTCGGAAAAATCGGCGTAGGTTGCGGCTTCGGGGAAAAGAACCGCCGCCCGTGTACGGTTTATTTCGTCCGCGTCAGCGAGCGCGACGACCCGAACGCCCGTGAGTTTCGAAAGGATCGGCAGATGAACAGAGCGTGCGATCGCTCCGCATCCCAAAACACCTA
>JACMMA010000819.1 GCA_014379275.1 Armatimonadota bacterium
CGTTCGGTTGAGTCCCAAAGTTGATACCATGTGTCGTACTCCTTAGGTTTTCAGTATACCTTGCGATGTTCCAAAGGGACGGGGAAACGGGTACAGTTCCCGTAGTGAGCGGCTTGTAAAGGACAACCGCATCGCGCCGTTTTTATGCCTGTTTACCTGCATCACATCGAAACCGCCGTCCCGCAAACCGCCTACCCGCAGTCATTTATCGCCGAACGCATGAAGCGGTGGGCGGGAAAAGGCGACCGTAAGCAGGAGCGGATTATTTCGTACCTGTACTCCCAATCGGGTATCGAGACACGCCACAGTGCAGTGCCTGATTTCGTGCCCGGGGCAGAGCGGGGCATCTTTTACGACGGTCAAACCGACACACTCCGCAGCCCGACTACCGGCGAGCGAAACGAACTGTATACCGGCGAGGCGAAACGGCTCGGCGCAGAAGTGGCGTGTAACGCGTTCGGCGGCGCGAGCGGGTTCGATGCCTCCGAGGTGACGCACATCGTCACCGTATCCTGTACCGGCTTCTTTCAACCGGGCTTGGATTACCATCTGGTGCGGACCCTGAATCTGCCGCCATCGGTGCCACGCTTTCACCTGGGGTTCATGGGCTGTTACGCCGCGTTCCCGGCGTTACGGCTCGCAAAAACGATCTGCGAAACCGATCCGGCGGCAGTCGTGCTGGTAGTCTCGCTCGAACTTTGTTCGCTCCACCTGCGGTTCGACGGTGACATGGACGCCCTTATCGGCGGTTCCGTCTTCGCGGACGGTGCGGCGGCGGCGATCGTGTCGGCGCGGCAGCCGGCGGTGGGGGGGTCTGCTCTGCTTTTGGAACGGTTCGACACGACGCTAACGGCGACCGGCGAAGGCGACATGGCGTGGACCATCGGCGACAACGGGTTCGCGATGCGCCTGTCGTCGTACGTGCCGGAGATCCTGCACGCCAACATCGCGGATGCCATGAAGCCGACACTTGCCGGGGCAGGCTTGCGCGTCGGCGACATCAGCCACTGGGCGGTACACCCCGGCGGGCGGGCGATCGTAGACAAAGTGCGTTCCGCACTGGATCTGTGCGAAGGCTCCGTCGCCGCGTCACGCCGCGTGCTCAAGGAGTACGGAAACATGAGTTCGGCGACGATCCTGTTCGTGCTCAAAGAAATGCTCCGTTCCGGGACGCTGACCGATTCGGGTGAACCCATTGCCGCGATGGCGTTCGGACCGGGTCTGACCGTGGAATCGGCGGTTCTGCGGAAGGCATAAGGCGTGATAGGAAACCCCTGGCGGACGCGAGCGACCGGCATCACCGAACTCATGGATGAACCGGGATGTGACGGCGTTCGCCTCGTCAACACGTATCGCGATTTCGACCGCGTCAACAGCGCGGTCAGTGGCTGGCGCGGTCTTTACACGCGGCATGTGCGCCCTGTCCTACGCGAAGTCGGCTCCGGGGCGACAATATTGGACGTCGGGTGCGGTGGCGGCGACGTTCTGCGGCGGCTCGCCCGTTGGGCAAGCCAGGACGGACTCAACCCCTGTTTCGTCGGAACCGACCCGGATCACCGCGCTATCGAATATGCCCGCCGAGAACCGGGACCCGCGAACCTTCGTTTCCTTTGTGCCACTGCGGGCGAACTGGCCACCGCCGGGGAACGCTTCGATATCGTCCTTTCGAACCATGTTCTGCATCATTTATCGGACGGCGAAGTTGCTGCACTGTGCGCAGACTCGACAACGCTTGCGACTCATCTCGCGATACATGCGGACATTTGCCGCCATCCGCTCGCTCACGCCGGCTTCCCGTTGATCGGCGGCTGGTTCCGCGACTCGTTCATCTTGGAGGACGGTTTGCTCTCGATCCGCCGCGCCTTCACGCCGGAAGAACTGCGGCGACTCGCCCCGGAAGGCTGGCAAATCCGAACGGCGTTTCCTTTCCGCCTGAATCTACTATGGAACGCCTGACCCTTCCTTCCGAAACGGAGGTCGCCATCGTCGGGGGCGGTCCGGTCGGATTATTGCTGGGGTGTCTGCTCACTCTGCGCGGCGTCGACTGCGTGGTCCTGGAGCGGAGTACCCAACCGCCGCCGCACTCCCGCGCCTTCGGAATCCACCCTCCGTCCCTAGAGGTGTTGCAAGACGCCGGGGTCGCGGACGAATTGATCC
>JACMMA010000820.1 GCA_014379275.1 Armatimonadota bacterium
AGCCGCCATCATCTGTGCGCCGCCTTCTTCCCGGTCCGTCTTGCGCCCGATAGTGAACGGCTTGCCGAACGCGACGGTGACGCTGGCGCGGTGGATCTTGCCGCGCAGATTAAGTACCTTGTTCGCTCCGGAAACGTACACCGGCACCACGGGGCACCCGGTCTTGATCGCGAACAGTGCCGCGCCCGACTCCGCCTTGCCGAGCGTTTCGCCGTCCTGCCGCGAGCCTTCCGGGAAGATGCAGACGACGCGCCCTTCCTCTAACAGCGACAACGTCGTCTTGAACGCCGACCGGTCCGATTCGCCGCGCTTGACCGGATACGAGTCCACGCCGCGCAGAAGGAAGTTCAGTACCTTGTTCGCGAACAGTTCGGCTTTCGCCATGAAGCAGACCCGCCGCGTAGAAGCGTCGCCGATCGCCACCGGGTCCAGATACGACGTATGGTTCGATACCATCAACACGGTGCCGGTCGGAGGGATATTCTCCTCGCCCTGCACGAACAGTCCGCCCATCGCGTGCAGGAAAAGCAACGTCACGCCTTCGAGTAGCCAGTACGTGTCCGGGGTGCGCTTGGGAACCTCACCCCGCGAAGCCCCCCCCGCCCCCAATGCTGGGGGAGACGGAAGGGAGACGGGAGAAAGACGTTCGCCGGGCGGGCGTGACGTCCCCGCCTCCCCCCCTCCGGCTCGCGGGAACTCCGTTCCCGCTGCTCCCCCAGCATTGGGGGCGGGGGGGCTGAGGCTTTCTGCTTCCGCCACCTACGTCCCGCTCCGTTCCGCATCTAAAAGGTGGACGATCTCGTTCACGATTACTTCCGGGTCTTTGCCGTCGGAGATTATTTCCACCGCGTCCTGTGCGACGGTGAGCGGCGAGACCGCGCGACCGCAGTCTCGGGCATCGCGTTCGTCCTGATCGGCACGAACCGCCTCCACCGTCGTATCGCCACCCCGCGCCAGAATGTCCTTGTGGCGGCGCGATGCCCGCTCGTCCGCCGAGGCGGTCAGGAAAACCTTCAACTCCGCATGGGGGAAAACCACGGTGCCGATGTCGCGGCCTTCCATGACCACGCCGCCCTGTGTCCCCAGCGACTGCTGGTTGGTGACCAGTGCGGTGCGCACCCCCGGTATCGCCGACACGACCGACGCCAGCGACGCGATCTCCGGGGTGCGGATCTCGCCCGAAACGTCCACGTTATCGAGGAAAACGCGTTGCTCGGTGTAATCGCTGTCACCGGGCGCGAACGTGATTCGCACCGTCCGGGCGAGTGCGGAGACGGCGTCGCTGTCTTCGGGGTCGGTGCCGGACCCGCGTACCTTGAGAGCGACGGCGCGGTACATCGCGCCGCTGTCCACATACTGGTATCCGAGGCGTGTAGCAAGGAGACGAGCGACGGTAGATTTGCCCGCGCCCGCCGGTCCGTCAATAGCGATGGTGTAAGGTTTCATAGTCTAACGCGTAGTATAGCGTATGTTCGATGCGATGCCCCGTTTGCCCCTTGCCCCGGCGTGTGCTACACTTTCCTTGCCGCACACGCGTGATTTGCGCGGCTAACCCGCATTCTAAGGCTACCCCATCTATGATTATTGTACTCTCCCCCCAGGCGACCGAACGTAACCGCGAGGACATCGCCCAAAACCTCAAAGAGCGCGGCTATGGCGTGCATGTGTCGGTGGGTGCCGAGAAAACGATCATCGGGATTATCGGCGTCGGCGTCGAGGAAAAGAGCGAGATCGCCGATCAGTTCGAGGCGCTGCCGTTCGTCGAAAAGTGTTTGCCGGTTTCCGCGCCTTATAAACTCGTCGGCAAGAACTTCCGCCCCGAAGGCACGAAAATCACGGTCGGCAACGTCGTCATCGGCGGGGACACGATGGTGGTGATGGCGGGTCCTTGCACGGTCGAGACGCCGGAAATGATCATCGAGACGGCGAAGATCGTCAAGGCGATGGGGGCGCATATTCTGCGCGGCGGGGCGTACAAACCGAGCACGTCGCCGTACTCGTTCCACGGACACGGCGTCCCCGGTCTCCAAATGCTCGCCGACGCCCGTAAGGAAACCGGACTTCCGGTGATCACCGAAGTGATGGACGTACGCGACGTGGAAACCGTGTGTGAGTACGCCGACATTTTGCAGATCGGCACGCGCAACGCGCAAAACTACAACCTGCTCCGCGAAGTCGGGATGGCGAAAAAGCCGGTGATGCTGAAGCGTGGCATGAGCTCGAAGATCGAAGAATGGCTACAGGCGGCGGAGTACATCGTGTCGCAGGGGAACTACGAAGTCATGCTGTGCGAACGCGGCGTGCGAACGTTCGAGACATATACCCGGAACACGTTCGACATCAACGCGATCCCCTCGATCAAGGAGTTGTCGCACCTGCCGATCATCGCCGACCCGTCGCACGGCACCGGCAAAGCCTCGCTGGTTCCTGACGTAACGCTCGCCGCATTCGCAGCGGGCGCGGACGGCGCGATCATCGAAGTCCACCCGAACCCGTCGAAAGCCCTCAAGGACGGGGCGCAATCGCTCACCCCGGAAGCGTTCGAGTTGCTGATGGCGCGTCTGCGGAAGCTGGCTCCGGCGGTGGATCGCACGTTGTGAATGAGAGTGCTGAAAGCCCCCCCGCCCCCAATTCTGGGGGAGCCGGAGGGGATGCAGGGGAGTCCCCTTCACGGGTCGAGCGGGACGATTTCAGCGTATCCTCTCCGGCTCCCCCAGAATTGGGGGCGGGGGCGGCGTCCGGCTTTCTAATCCCCCGCCTTTGTATCGTCGGCGTCGGGCTGATCGGCGGGAGTATCGGACTCGCGGCGAAAACGCGGAATGCCGCAGGGCATGTGGTCGGAGTCGAAGCGAACGCCGACACTTGGGCGGACGCCCTCCGAATCGGTGCGGTAGACGAGATCACCAACGATCTGGCGGCGGGCGTTCGCGGCGCGGACTTAGTGATACTCGCGGTCCCGGTCGGCGCAATCCTGGAATTGCTCCCGAAGCTGCCCCCGCTTATCGGCGAGAACACGGTCGTTACCGACGTCGGGAGTGTGAAGACCGCGATTGCCGAAGCCGGTTTCGCGGCACTCGGCGGGCGGTTTATTCCCGGCCATCCGATGGCAGGGAGCGAAAAAGGCGGCGTTCAAAACGCGCGGGCGGACCTGTTCGATGGCGCGACGTGGGCATTCACCAGTGTGCAAGGGCAAACGGATCGGGGGTATCCGAGTTTGCTCCTGAATTTCGTCCAAACCCTCGGCGCCTCCGCTCACTTTCTTTCACCGACGAACCACGACGAGTCCGTCGCACTAACGTCGCATCTTCCTCATATCCTCGCCTATACGTTGGGCGCGATGGCGTTCCGCCACCGCACGCGCGACCGACAACCCGTCACCAAACTCGCCGCCGGTTCCTGGAACAGCGCGACCCGCGTCGCCGAATCATCCCCCATGCTCTGGCTCGATATTTCATGGCACAACCACGAGGCGTTGGCGGACGAGATAGACGAGTGCGCGGAAAAATTGATGTGGATCGCCGACCGATTGCGTAAA
>JACMMA010000821.1 GCA_014379275.1 Armatimonadota bacterium
ATCGGGACGGTCAGCGTTTCCGGATTCATGGCGGCAAGCACGAATTGAAGGCTCTCCTCGACATGCTCGTCCCAGTATGCCCAGTTATGTTCGCCGGGATATTCCGCGTACTCGTGCGTTATGCCTTTTTCGTTCAGGTATGCATGAAATGCCTGGTTATGCTGGAACAGGAAGTCGCCCGTGCCGCAGTCGAACCGTATCGCCGGGCGGTCCTCCGAGGTAAGGCCGGCAGCCAAATGCCAGATGTCCGCAGCCGTGCCGATGTAGTCTGTGCCTAAAACACGCTGAAACTCCGGCGAGTAAGGGTTTTCCGCCCAGTCGGTCGGATAATGCCCCCATCCGACCGCGCCGGACAGACTCGCCGCCGCGCAGAACCGGTCCGGGTGGGCGAGGGCAAATCGTAACGCGCCATATCCGCCCATCGAAAGCCCCGCTAAGGCGCGACCGTCCCGTGTTTGCTTCGCCGGAAATGTCCGCTCGATGCGTTCGGGGAGTTCCGTGCCGATAGCGGTGGCGTATTTGAACCCTCCGGCGGCGTCCAGATAGAAGCCGCGCCCCCCGTCGGGCATCACAACGATCAGGGGAAGCCCCGAAACGTACCGCTCGATGCTCGTGTTCCGTACCCACGCGGTGTGATCGTCTGAAAGCCCGTGCAATAGATAGAGTGTCGGATACGGTGGCTCCCCTACCTCCGGCAGGATAACGTTCGCCGAGGTGTTTTTTTGCAGTGCTTGGCTGAAGTAGCGCAGTTCTAAAAATGACATGACGCTATTGTGCGCGATTTCGGATTGCGCGACAAGTCGGAGTCAACCCCAGGAAAATGCCCATTGACCGCCACTGGTCCCCACGGATATACTTTCGCAGGAACACACCCCAAAACGGCGCGAGAAGCGAAGAAGCAAACAGGACAAGCGAATGGAACATATGACCCACGAAAGTGGCGCGGTGATTTATAACCCGACGGCAGGGCGGGGGCAGGGCGGCGAGTTATTCAAAGAAGCACAAACCTTGCTCGGTGGTAACTTCGAATGGATTCCGACACGCAAAGCGGGTCATGCCGAAGAACTCGCCCGCGAAGCAGCCAAAAAACACCCGATCGTGGTCGCGATGGGGGGCGACGGCACGGTCGGGGATGTCACGCGTGGTTTGCTCGAGTCGGGCGCCACTCTCGGCATTCTGCCGGTCGGCACCGGGAACGATTTCGCCCGTAATCTCGGCTTGAAACTCGAACTGCGCGAATCGGTCTCCACGATCCTTGGCGGGATGGTCCGTAAGATCGACGTCGGGATGATCAACGGCACACCGTTCGTAAATAATTGCGGCACCGGGTTCGACGCACAGGTCATGAAAACGATGAACACCGGGATCCGCTTCGCGAAAGGCTACCCGGCGTTCCTTCTCGCCATCCTTAAGACTTTGCCATCGTACCAGCCGTTTTCACTGACGATGGAATACGAGAACCAGGAAGGAACGCAGACGATTTCGGAAAAGGCATTGCTCGTTTCCGCATTGAACGGCAAAATGTATGGCGGGGGAATGCTCGCGGCCCCGTTCGCCGAAATGGATGACGGTCACCTCGATGTGTTGGTGATTCTGTCGGTGCCGAAGATACAACTGCTCCCGCTTATCGGGCAAGTCCGGGCCGGGAACCATCTGAATCACCCGGCGGTGCGAATGCTGAAGGTACGCAAGTTCACCATGCAGACGATCCCCGCGCAGCCGCTCAACATTGACGGCGATGTGAAGGGGTTGACTCCGGCGACGGTGGAAGTCCGCAATAATGCGCTCAAGGTCATCGTGCGTTGATCATCGGACGGTACGCCGCGTTGATCACTGCAGGCGGGCGGCTATCGCCGGAACTGGCGGCGGTTTGCGGTACAACAGTGAAGGCACTCGTCCCTCTGGGAGACTCGCGTTTCATCGACCGAGTCGTTTTCGCGTTGCGCGATTCCGGTGCGGTTTCGGCGATCGCCATTGTCGGACCGGTAAGTGAGTTGCAGGCGGCGGGTATCGCGGCGGATGTTTGGGCGGACGAGAAGATGACTGGACCGGAAAACATCCAACAAGGCATCGTCGCGTTGCGCGAAGCGGGATACCTCATCGGCGAGGAGCGACTGCTGCTCTGCGCAACGGATGCCATTTTTCTCGGTGCCGGTACGGTCATCGATCTGCTCGCGGTCGCGCAGACGCAACCGGAAGCCGACATAGTGTTCCCGATTGTGCGTCGTGAGGTGTACGAGCAACAGTTTCCCGGCTCGCCGAATGTCTACGCGCCGCTCGCCGACGGGGCATTCACCGGAAGCAGTGTACAGGTAGTGCGACCGTCTGCTATAGAGCGGTGTCTACCCTATATCGAGAAAGCGTTCGCGGCGCGGAAGTCGCAGTGGGAGATGGCGAAACTGCTCGGCTGGAATTTTACTTGGCGGTTCATCACACGCACTCTGACGGTAGACGCCGCTGTAGCAAAAGTATCCGCCGTGACGGGGCTGAACTGTCACGCGCCGATATTTCCCTCCGCACGGATCGCCGCGGATGTGGACACGCTCGCCGATTACGAATACGCGATGAAATTAACAAGGGACAGCTGAAGAGCCTTGTCGCTTTTTCTTCACTTAACACCTAATACCTATGACAAACTGGGAGCGGATAGCCCGCGAGGCGCAAGAGAAAGCGACTACTGCCGCGAAAGACGCGCAGGATCGGGGGCGTCAGGTCGCCGAGGAGCGATTCAAAGAAGCACAGGACCGTATCCGTGAGGCGCAGGAAGCGGCATCCCAGCACGCCCGGCAGCGCGCGGAGGAAGCGCAGGAACTTGCCCGCCGTGCATCGGAAGCGATGCCGCGCGGGATGTTCGTTCGCCTCCTGTCGTTCGTGTTCGGTATTCCGCTGTTGCCGCTTCTGGTGTTCGCCTACGGCACCGGAAGATACGCGGGGTTGCCGTTCATTTGCGCGACCGCGGTCTGCGCCACCATCGGTTTGTTCGAGTATTTTCGCGGGTTGCGTTACCGTGGGTACGCCCCGATTGACGCCCCCGCGTATGTTGCCGTAATTTTACTCCAGTTCGCGGCGTGGAACGTCAGCCGTGGCAAACTGATCAACTTCATCCCTGTCCTGCTCGCCGTCTTCACGCTCGGCACGACGATTTACGCCATCCTGCGGAAGAACAAAGAACCGCTCGTCAACATATCTCTGACCATCTTCGGCGTCGTCTATGTCGGGTGGCTCTTCTCGTATCTCGTCTTCCTGCGCTCATTGCCGGGCGTCGTCGCCATGCCGCTACCGTTCGGTGGGCATTTCCCGGAAGCGGCACGCGGCGCATGGCTCGTGCTGTACGTTTTCGCGGTGACCTGGGGTGCGGACGCCGGGGCGTACTTCGTGGGCATGCGCTGGGGGAAACGCCCACTCGCCCCGCGCCTTTCCCCAAAGAAAACCGTGGAGGGCGCGGTCGGCGGGATCATGGCCGCGATGGTGATGTCCGTCCTGTGGGGGACGTGGATCGGATTACCCTGGATGCACTGCCTG
>JACMMA010000822.1 GCA_014379275.1 Armatimonadota bacterium
GTTCAGCACAGAGCACTGTGCGGAGAAATCAAGGATTGGGCGGGCAACTCCGCACCGGGCGGTGCCGGGATTTTCGGCGCGGATCGGCACCTCTGGCACCTGTCGGCTCCCCTTTCGGAACGCCGAGTGGCAGATTGGGAATCCGATATCGGGGTTTCGATTCCCGAAGAGTACCGAGTATTCCTGACCGAGATCGGTCACACCGGCATGGGACCATCTTATGGAATGGAGGGGTTGTATACCATACTAACCAACCCCCACCGTGGTGAGCAACAAAAGCCGTGGATGCGACGCTTCTATCAAGCCCCCTGCCTTTATCACCCCGACAGGGAGGGTGGGGGGGATGAATGGCTTGCCGATGTCATAGGCGAAGACTGGGAAGCCCGATACGACGACGAGACATTCGACCCGCAACAGGGCACACTGACACTTTCCCAGCATGGCTGTGGATACGAGACTGTTCTGGTACTGAACGGCGAGTTTCGCGGTCGCGTGGCGAATGTATATTTTACTGATCCGGCGCAGTTCACACAGCAGACCGGATTTCTCGCCTGGTATGAAGGGTGGCTGGACACAACGCTCATCAGCCACGCCCCATCCTGGTACGGTTATCCGCGACGTGAACCGGTCGAGTCAAGCACATGATAGCGATTTTCGATGTGGATTACCGCGCGGACGGGACCGCCGTCGCGGCGTGCGTGACGGCGGACGATTGGGCGGACGCGGCACCGGTCGGCGAATACACTACACCCATCCCGGAGGTCGCGCCGTATGAACCGGGGCAGTTTTACAAGCGCGAATTGCCCTGCTTGCTCGCCGTGATCGCGACGCTCCCCGGGCCACCGACGGTTTGCGTCGTGGACGGCTATGTCTGGCTAGGCGATGAGAACACGCCGGGGTTAGGTGCACACCTGTTCAACGCGCTCGGCGGGATGATCCCGGTCGTTGGCGTGGCGAAAACGCGGTTCGCCGGGGCGGAACCGGTAGCCGAAGTGCTTCACGGTGCGACGGAAACAACCCGCCCGTTGTACGTTTCGGCGGTCGGTGTCCCGCTCGCGGACGCCGCCGAGGCGGTCCGGCGAATGCACGGAACGTTTCGTCTGCCGACTTTGATCAAGCGGGTGGATTCGCTCTGCCGTAGCGGGCGTTTGTAAACGCCTGCGCAGGAATCCCGACCGCCCTCCGCGAATATAGTTTCGCTATTCTGAAACACTGCATTCACAGCGAGGTTTACCTGAAATGAACATTGACTTACTAACGGCGGAAACGCTGGAAAAATTGCACGACCTGGCACACTGGCTCGGCGATCCCGTTCGCGACTGCGCGATTTTAGCGGAGGGCAACGTATCCGCCGCCGTCGGAGCCGACAAAAAAACGTTCTGGCTCAAGGCGTCCGGTTCGTCGCTCGCCTCCATGCGCCCCGACGAGTTCGTGCTCATGGATACCGAGCGGTCCCTTTCCATCTGCGACTACGAAAATCTCGACGACGAAGGCATCACGCGCGTGCTCACCGAAGCGAAAGCCGACCCGTCGTCGCCGCACCGCCCGTCTACGGAAGCGGGTCTGCATGCGGCGTGCCTGGTCGAAGGCGAGGCGGGCGCGGTCGGTCACACGCACCCGGTCCCGTTTTTGCAGATACTCTGTTCCGAGAGAGCGGAGGAGGCACTGTCCGGTCGCCTGTTCCCGGACGAGATCGTCGTCACCGGTCCCGCGCCGTGTCTGGTCCCCTACGTCGATCCCGGTCCCCCGCTCGCCCGTGCGTCCCGCGAAGCGATCATCAAGTACAAGGCGGAATGGGGCGTCCCGCCGAAAGTCGTTCTTTTGCGCAACCACGGCTTGTTCGCACTCGGCAAGGATGTCGAGGAAGTCAAGCGAGTCACGTCCATGGCGACCAAAGTCGCCCGCGCCCTGGTCGGAACGTTCGCGATGGGCGGACCGCGCTTCATGACGCCGGAAGCCGTGAACCGTATCTGGACCCGCCCCGACGAAATCTACCGGCTGGATAAGTTGGACCGGTTGCAGTTGCGGTCGAAGTAAGCGACTTCGTCCCGGGAGCCTCTGTGTTTCTCCCTCCCCCGGATACCCTCTGGGTACCCGGGGGAGGGAGAAATTACGGCACGATACTGGGTCGGTGTGTGTCGATCAGGCCGCGGGTGCCGCCGTAAACGATGTTGTTTACCTGCTCGCTGTTCACGAACGACTGTGGGAACGGCAGTGGGACCGCACTCACCTCGTCCAGTTTCGCCAGTTGCGCGTCGGAAAGGCGTACCCCGGTCGCGGCTAAATTGTCCGCGAGTTGCGAGGCTTTGCGCGAGCCGATGATCGGGATATTCACCCCTCCCTGCTTGCGCCCTTTTTCGAGTAGCCACGCCAACGCGACCTGTGCCGGGGAAACGCCGATCTCGCCCGCGACGTCGACCACGGTTTGCGCGATGGCTAAGTTCTTGTCGCTCAGGTAGCGCGACGCCTCCCCTTCTGCGAAGCGCGTCTCCTGCCCGTCTTCGCGCGGTTTGTTGTACTTACCGGTCAGCACGCCCTGCCCGAGCGGC
Organism: Armatimonadota bacterium; assembly: GCA_014379275.1. Lineage (GTDB taxonomy): Bacteria > Armatimonadota > Armatimonadia > Armatimonadales > Armatimonadaceae > JACMIU01. The sequence continues at coordinate 2,550 of JACMMA010000822.1, forward strand.
GACCACGGCGTTACCGCCAGATCAAACGCCCGCGCCATCGGGAGGAGTTCCGCCTCGACGGTGCGCTCGATAAGCGAGTACTCGATCTGTAGCGCGACGAACGGCGACCAGCCGCGCAAATCCGCCATCGTGTTGGCTTGCGAAACGATCCAGGCGGGCGCGTCGGAAATGCCGATGTAGAGTACCTTCCCTTGCCGGACCAGATCGTCCAGGGCACGCATCATTTCGTCCACGGGAGTCAGAAGGTCATAGGCGTGTACCCAGAGCAGATCGATGTAGTCCGTGTCGAGCCGCTGCAAAGAATTGTGGACCGACTGAACCAGATTCTTGCGGTGGTTGCCGTTGCCGTTCGGGTCACCCGGGCGGAGCATGCCGAGCGTGTATTTCGTCGCGAGAACGATCCGTTCCCGGTCCGACTTGACGAACTCGCCGACCAGCTTTTCGCTGGAGCCGTTCGTGTACAGATTCGCGGTGTCGATGAAGTTGCCGCCCGCTTCGGTGAACGCGTCATACTGCGCCTTCGATTCGTCGCGCGACGCCCCCCAGCCCCAATCCTCGCCGAACGTCATCGTGCCCAAGCACAGTTCCGAAACACGCAACCCGCTCCGACCCAGCAATTTATATCGCATACTCGCCATAAGAAAATCCTCCAATGATTAGGTATGATGTTGTCCCCCCAGCGGTTCCCACAAATGCCATCAAGGGATGGATCGCTGGTGATCCAGTTGGGGCGAGGGCACGTCTCGGTGCACAAGGATGAGCGAGGCGTCGTCCTTGAGTTTTCCGCCCGCGAAGTCCCTTGCGCCGTCCAGGATCGCATCCGCCATCTCTTTCAAGGTACCGCCGTTGGTCGCTACTGCAAGCCTGACCAGGCCTTCCGTGTCCAAGAACTCACGTCCCCGCCGCGCGTCGGTGACCCCATCCGTGGACAGGATGAGCGTGTCGCCCGGTTCAAGCCGAAGATCGACCTGTGTATACACTTCGTGTGGCTCGATCCCGAGCGGCAGCCCGGTCGCCCCCACCTCCTCGGCTTTGCCGTTCGCGCGTACCACGATAGGCGGCGCCATCCCCGCCATCGCCACATTCGTTTCGCCCGTTTCTCGAGCGACCACGGCGAGGACGATACAAAAGGGCGAGTCACTGCCTTCCGTATTTATCCCCTCCCGGAATAGCCGGTTGCTCTGGTAGAGGAATCGGTTCATATGGAAAAGGATGTGGCCAGGTTCCTGATGCTCACGGATATATCCGCGCATCGTGTATTTGAGTTCTGCGGAGAAAACTGCCGAGTCCAAATCGTGCCCGATCACATCCCCTAAAACCAGGGCGACATGACCATGGTTACAGGCGAACGGGTCCCAAAAGTCCCCGCCGACCAGGGCTTCCTCCGATGCCGTTAGATAAGCGGTCTGTACCATCAGCCCGGAGAAGGCATCCTCCTTCGGCTGAAACAATATCGTGCGTTGCAAAGCGA
>JACMMA010000142.1 GCA_014379275.1 Armatimonadota bacterium
CTCCCGGTTCGATCTAGTCATAGAACGACGCAGGGCCAGTGGCGGCATGTACAGCGAATCCCCATGCGGACCAGCGTAAACCCGCGTCATAGGTCGCCACGGTGAGCGGCAGACCATTTTCAATAGGAGCCACGAAGTGCGCGGAGGAGGACTCTGCGACGGCTCCCATACCCGGTAACGCCTGGGCGGAGGAGAGCGTTTGCGGTGCGTTCGTAGTGTCGGCGAGCAGATATATCCCGCGCACGGTGTCGCAACCGCGCCGGATCTCGCCGCAAATCTCCACCCGCCGCACCTCGGGAAAGGCACAGATCGTTCGTTGGAACCGCTCGGCAAGGGGGAGGGCAACATATAGCGGCACCGTTTCGGAAAGACGACGCCACCGCTCGATGTTCTCGATCAGTTTCGTTTCCTTCGCCGCGCCGAAACCGGGCAACACGCGCACCTTTCCGTCCCGCGCCGCCTGTTCCAGTTCGTCAATCGTGGTGACGGAAAGCGACTCCCAGAGCAATTTCACCGTCTTCGGCGACAAACCGGGGATGCTCGCCATGCGAACCACGCCATCCGGCACCGTGTCCTTGACCCGCTCATATAGCGCGGTGGTCCCGGTCGAAAGGAAATCCTGCGTTTTGCCAACGATGGCTTCACCGAACCCCGGAAGTTCCGCCAAAACCCCGCGTTCGTTCAGCGCGGAAAGCGGCTCCTCTAAATCCAGAATCGTCGCGGAAGCGTTCCGATACGCCTTGATCTTGAACGGGTTCTCGCCCTGAATCTCCAGAATGTCGGCGATGCGGGTGAAGCGGCTAGCAATCTCCGTGTTAGTCATGCACTCATTCTACCTGACCCGACTTGTCACCGGGCGCGGCAAGAAAATACCTCACCAAGCACGTTGATTACAGCAAAGATCATCCCGAGAGTGAAGATAGTTTTTTGCAACGACAGAACCGTCGGCTTTGTGGTCTCGCCCTCAATCCTTCGCATAATGATCCACGGAAGGAAACTCATGGGAACAAAAAACGGACCACCATACCCCGCGAACAAAACAAAGTCATAAACGTTGCGGGTCACGCCCGCCCCGAACGCCTCCGCGAACTCGGCTCTCGTCAAACCAAGCAGTTGACAGGAGGTGACACATAAAATTGGCGTCAGAGTCCATAGCCAGAGTCGTAGACTTCCGTAGGTTTTCCTCATTAGTTGTTTCCCTCCCGGCGTATTGTTCAGTCAAACCACCATTCCATGATTCCACCGGGGTCGACTATCAGAAGGAAAAAGATCGCCGCCCATCCCAAGGTGTGCACCCCGATATGGACGCGCCAATCGTCACGTCGTGCCCGCATTTGATTCAGCCCCAACAATAGCGCGACAAACGCCGGGCTTGCCATGCTCGCAGAGATAAGATTGAAGCCGATCCAGAAGAGCGCATGGCAAAACCATTCGTCCGGAGAGTTATCCAGATTGCATCGAGGAAGATGGCCGACGGCGTATGCTGTTCGCAAACCGACGGAATAAATACTCGCCAGACAAAGCCAGGGTACGAGCGTGCAGAAGCGCAACGCGTACGTTAAAAAGTGGTTCCATATCATCGTTCGTACTTTCTGTCAGGCGAGTTCGCGTAATGTGGTTAGGATCGTCCCCGGTGTTCGCTCCGGGAATCGTGTGATTTGCTCCCGCGCTTGCTCCATCGTGGTCAGTCCGGTCAGTACCAGCACGCTGGGCATGCCTAGACGGTTCCCGCAGAGGACGTCGGTGTCGAGACGGTCGCCGATCATCACAGCTTCTGACGCGCTGACACCAGCGTCGGTCAGGATCGTTTGTAACCCGTGTGTTTCCGGCTTGCCGATCACAAGTGGTACCACGTCGGTGCAGGCTTCCAGTGCGGCGACCACGGCACCGGCACCGGGAGTCGTCTTGCCGCCTTCGACGGGGAACTGTCCGTCCCGATTGGTGGCAATGAATCGTGCGCCACGGAAGATCGCCTGTTGCCCCCGGAGCAGGGTTTGGTAGTTGAAATCGCGCGCCAAACCGACGACGACGTAATCAAAGTCGGCGGTATCGGCTTCGTCTTCATCCGTTCTGACGACGCGAATGCCGACCCGCGACAGCTCGTCCCTGATTCCCACTCCGCCGACCGCGAGGGCGACTTTGCCGACCGTCCCGAAGTTTTGCGCGATATACGCAGCGGTCGCGGAGGCGGAGGTGACGACCTCTCCCTCGGTACAAGGCATACCAAGGCGCGTCAACTTCTCGACATAATCGGACCGCCTTTGGGATGAGTTGTTCGTGAGAAAGTACAGGCGTGCCGGGTACGGCGCGGTCCGCTCCCGGAGTCGGGTGACGGTCTCGGCGGCACCATCGACCGCGTCGGCACCGCGGTATAAGACACCGTCTAAATCAAAAACATAAACGCGGGGAAGGCTGGTATTCATCATGACGCAGGTTCATCATAACACAGAAAGCAAGGGGGTAAAAAGACAGGCGCCGTGGCGGCGAACTTAATGCGGTCAATCAGCGCGATTGGCTGGCGACTTGTTGCTTTTCGCGAAGTGCCGTCGCGAATTTCGCCGGTTTCCACAGGGGACGGGTGCGGATGCCGTTGCCCGCGAGTTCGTGCGCCTCGACGGTCGGATACAGGAACCGTAAGTCGCACTGCCACCAGCCCGGAGCGGCGAGTGCTTCGAGCGGCGGCGTCTCACCCGTCTGCGCCAGAGCACGAACAAGTCCCGCCAGTTGCGTTTCGCGCAACGAACCGTCCGGGTTTGGCTCCGCGACATCCCAGATTCCGCGCTCATAAACCCTTTCGTGTCGGGTCATCAGGCTATTCCAGTCGTACGCACCGAAAACGGACCACGCGGTGACCGCACGAATATCCGCCTCCCATGCCTCCCGTACATACTGTGCGGAGTGCCAAACGTCGGCGAACCAGCGCATCTGTTCTGCCTCATCCTGGACGCCAAGGTGTACCTCGGTCACAGCGATGGGAATACGATAACGGTCCCAGGCTTCCTTCAAAACGCCGCCCATCCCGCCGCGCAAGCCGTCCGCCAATGCGCGAACCGCCTCTATGTCCGCGTACCTGTCGCGTCCGTTGCTGCCGAACACCTGTTCCGGATAGCGTTCGCAACGCTCGTCCAGAAAGCGCTCGCTCGTGAGATAATGGTTGATTCCGAGGACATCCGGGGGGCAGGGCGAGTCGGCGAGTTCTTCCAGTTCGTGCGTTGGAATGCCGGACCATTGCAAATGCCCCCACATGCGGTGCCGGTCATTGCGGACGAATCCTGACAACAGGTCCCAGGTGATCCACCGGCGCGTGTTCTCAAAATCCGCCTGATACGCAAGGCGTTTCGTCGCGTACGTGCGCCCCAGGTCCTCCGTTTGTACCAGTTTCGCGTCGGGGATCACTTTGCGAATTTCTCGCATCGCGTACACTGTGCCGCGAACCTCATTGAGAAGGGCACGTGCAAATGACTCCTCGCTGGTATGATGCGGGTACCAGACCCCGTACAGCGCGGCGAATCGCGCGGTGGTCAGCGGTTCGTTCACCGGGGTCCAATGGGTAACCCAGGGATACCGTTCGGCGGCGGCACGGGCGAACGCGGCGAGTTTCACCGGAAACTCACTGTCAACAAGCGAAGTATGACCGATGGGGCCGCTACCGTGATGGACCAACCCGGCGATAACCGAAACGCCGCGATCCTGCCAGTTTCGCATTTGCCGATCTGTCCAGTCCCAGTCGGCATGAGCCAGGTTCCCGTCCGGACAGATCCGCTCCCAGGATACCGGGTAACGCACAGTGCGAATACCCATATCCGCCACCCGGTCGATGTCGGTTTTTCGGTCGTAATGACCGCCGACCGCGAACTGATCGTACACCCCGTCACCGATCCGGGCGACCGAACACTCCAGACCCGCCCACAATTCCATCGGTGCGAGGGGACTCGCTATAACTTTCGACCCTTTTCCAATCAAATCGTATCCTCCGTTACAGGAAGCGATTACGCCGACGTCGCCGCTCGCGCCACCACCGCGTCAAGCCGCCCAACCATCGCGGCGACAATATTATCCCAGGTGTTTTGTTGTGCGTACCGCTCCCCATTGGCGAGTCGGACGGTGTTATCGTCCGAAAGAGCCGCCTCGCACTGTTTTACGAACTCTTCCGGCGTATGCGCGATACGTGCCGCGTCGCTGTAATGCTCGACGATATCGCCGATGGGGGTTGAAACCACCGGGCGATGCGCGGCGAAGTATTCCAGGGTTTTCGTCGGGGACAGAAACTTTGTCGCGTCCGATAATGCGAAGGGCACTAATGCAATGTCGCACCCTTTTAGATAGCCGGGAAGGTCATCGTATCCCCGCTGGCCGGTATAGTGCAGATTGGGACGACGTAGAAGGTCCTCGTCCTTGATCTTAGCCAGCGGACCCACCATGACCACGCTCCAGTCCGGATGGGCATCGCACACGGCGGCGAGATTATCCCAACCCATGCGCTCATCGATTACGCCGTAATACAGCAGACGTGGGTGAGGGAGGTTTGCTATATCATCCGGCACTGGAGTGTCATCGGATAAAGCCTGCCCGAAATGCTCCGCGTCTACCCCGCTGTTGAACTGATGCACATTCGGATGAATGTCGCGGCGGGCCACGTACATGGACGGACCGCCGGTAAATACCACTTGCGCGGCGCTCATCAGTTCCGCCTCCTGTGCTTTCAAACCGGGAGGCGCATCCTTAAAGTTTGCCAGCTCATCCATACAGTCATAGACGACCGCCACCGGGTTGTAACGGTGCCGTGCGGCGACCGCGGCGGGCGTATAAATCCAGTGGACGATACGTTCCCATGCCGAATCTGTTGTCTTCAAATGCCCCACTATCGTATCAAGGAGCCGCTCCCATGCGGGACCGTTTTTGCGGTCCGCATCGGCATCCGCCTTGGGATCACCGACGTGAGGGTGAAGCAAGGGACGAGCCACTGTCAATGTGTCGCTGACATGGGTCAGACAGAAACGCGGCTCGGTATCCCCGGGAGGAAGCGGCGCGGCGTCCTCCAGGAAAAGCACGGGATGCTGTTTCGACAAACGACTGAATATGTGTTGGGGCCGTTGCCACACAAAATCCCAGCGTAAGTGACAATGAACGATCACTGCATACGAGGGCGCCTGCATTACTGGCGGTTCCCTCCGCTCAATAGAAACGACACATCGGCACGGGTCGCCACGGGTTGCGCCGGAATCGGTTGTGACTTACGCCCTGGTGCGACTGGTATCTTGAGATCGTTACGCAGGACGTCTTTCTCGGTGAGTGGCGCGGACAAAATCACGGGAGCCACCTGTTCTCGCTTGCCGACAATTTTGTCGTAGGTGGCTAATGCCTGTCCGACGACTTGATCCATGTTGTAGTATTTGTATGTCGCCAACCGCCCGACGAAATGGACACCGGGCATACCGTCCGCAAGCTCTTTGTACTTATTGTAAAGCGCGGTGCAGTCCGCCTTCGGGATCGGATAATACGGATCACCTGTGGAACGTGGGAATTCATAGACTACGCTGGTCTTGGTGGGGTGTTCTTGCCCGGTGAGCGCCTTAAACTCGGAAATGCGCGTATATGGCACGTCCTCACTGGGGAAATTAACTACCGGTGCGGCGAGAAACTTTTCGGTATCATGCGTCTCGTGCTGGAAGTGCAACGATCGGTAAGGCAGCTTCCCGAATCGATAATCGAAGAACTCGTCCACCGGCCCCGTGAAAATCATCTCCCTGAAACGTATTGTTTCCTTCACCTCGTGATAATCCGTGTTCAGCATCACCTTGACGCGCGGATTCGCCAGAATCTTTTCGAACATCGCCGTGTATCCGTGCAATGGCATGTACTGAAACGTGTCGTTGAAATACCGGTCATCGTCCGTGGTGCGGGTAGGTATACGCGCCGTTACCTGCGCATCCAGTTCGGAAGGATCAAGATCCCATTGCTTGCGCGTGTAACCGCGGAAGAATTTCTCGTACAGCTCACGACCCACCTTGGAAACAACGACTTCCTCGGAGGTACGGCAATGCTCGATTTTTTCGGCGCGTCCGCGGTACCAGATTTCCAGTTGATCCGGGGTCAGGTTCAGTTTGTACAACGTGTTGATCGTCGTAAGGTTGATAGGAATCGGTACATGGACAGGTTTATCGTTTTTATCTTTGACGCTCGCGAGCACGCGATGCTCATAAGCACGCCAATCAGTAAATTGAGATAAGTACCCAAAGATCTTGTCCGAGTTGGTGTGGAAAATATGGGGGCCGTAAGGGTGAATAAGGATACCGCTACTGTCATAGCGGTCGTAGGCGTTTCCACCGATATGACTCCGCTTGTCCACGATGAGCACCGTTTTCCCCGACTGGGATGCCAATCTTTCGGCAAGAACACTTCCTGCAAAGCCGGCCCCGACGATAAGGTAATCAAACTGCATGTGTATGTCCCTCTAAGCCAACCCGACTTACCGCGATGCGCGACATGACGAAAGTTTTCGTCGGGTGCAAGAAATTCGGAGATGCCTTCAAACAACCCTGTCGAGAGCTGTCATTCAACGAGATATTTAAAGCAAAGGGCGAACCGCGATACTGCGATTCGCACTAAGTTTGTTTCCAATAGTTGAACAAATGAAACATTTATTGTATGCGAGTGAATTGATCTAATGATAATAGATGATATTAATAAGCGAATATTACGGAAAGTCTTTTTTAATAGTGGCTGGAAGCAGTCCGAATCGCTAATGATGGCCGAGCGCAACAAGCTATGTCAGTATTGTCCGGCATGAACAGCGTGTCGGGTGGCGGAAAGGAGGGAGTGCATGCAATGGGTCAAACCGTATGTGGTCTCTCTCGAACATATAAGCAAAAAGGCGGCAAACATTGTTGCCGCCTTTCCTACCCCTTAGCGAAATCCGCGATTACTTGCGGTGTTGCCGTGTCGAAGCCGACCACATCGAGCATACCGGCGTCATCCGGGTCTGCGATGGTGAACTGGTTCGCGACCATCCCGACGACAATCAAGCGTGCCGCGATACCGGTCTTTTCTCGATACTGGCGTAACGCCTGCGCCGGATGGATCTTGCCGTGCCATGTTTCACTGTCCGTGTAGACAACGAATGCGTCTGCTTCCACATTGTTCCCCATCGCCCACAGCATCGGCTGGGCGCAGTCGGTACCGCCGAACGGCAAGTCACTGATCGTCTTTACTATGTCATCGAGCCGCTGTCGCGGCGAGATGGAGAGACGCTGCAGGCTTGTCTGGAAAGCCACGGTTTCCACGTTCGTTTCCGTCGCGGCGGTAATCATCGCCATCGCGGCCGACGCGACCCGCGGTGATAAGCCGATGATTCCGCCGACCGTGCCACCGCCCATGGAACCTGAAACGTCTAAAGCAAGAACCCACCGTTTGCTCGTGCTTTCGACATTCCCGAACGACGCATAAAACGCGGCGTCCAGCGCGTCGACGATCTTAGCGACCGGATTCCATGTGTGCTTGCCGCGCTCCCCGTGACCCTGCACATAAGTCTTCAACGCGGCCAGAACCGCGATCGGGTGTACCCGCGCCGCCTTCAAACGTTTCGCATCGGTGAGTTGCACGGCGATATGGTTCTGCCATGTCCGCGATTCCATGACCCCGACTCGCGTCAGCGTCGCTAAATTGCGAAGAAGGGCGGTGAGGGGCATACGCTCCAATAACGACTCCCAGACAATCCGCTCCCCGAGCAACCCAGACGGGACCGCTTCCCGCGGCAATTCGTATGTGCGGACCAATTCCGCGACGGTTTTCGCCGTGGTGCCGGGAAGCTTAGCCTTTTCCATCGCCCAGACGATTTGCAGATCTTTCTGGTCGTGGGGGGCGTCGCCGATGCGCTCCCAACCTTGCGTAATCCAGTGGTACAAAATTCTGCGGGCGTCACTGTCTGGCTTCGGGTGCGCGAGACGTAACATATCCCGGTGTGACCAACCGTCGCGTTGACCGTATTTTACCGCCTGGTATGCGACCTCTTTCACCGGCTTTTCGCTGTACCATCGCCCGATGGCGGCTCTGAGTCCGCGCCCCCAGCCCCGCATTCCGTCCACGAATTGGGCGAAGTGAAACAGATGGGTCCCGGTGCGACAGACGAGAGGTAACGCACCGAGAGCGTCGCGTCGCGTCGCGTCATTACCGAGCGACGCGGCAAGAGCAAGCGCGAAAATCGCCGGATCGTTCTTCGGGGCGCGCCCAGCACTTGAAACGGCGACGATCTCCCGCACGACACGTTCGCCGTCTGCGGCGAGACATCGTTGTACCGCCTCGGTGTTCTCGGCGGTTAAGGTTCGTTCTGCGGCATAGTAGGAACCTCCTTCGGAGCCGAGAATCAGAAATCGATGCAATCGAATCCAGTCGTCAACCGGGAAGGAAAAGCCGCCCGCTGAGTTCGGAACCTGGTTCGTGTTAGGGATCGGTTGCGATTGTGGCGTTCGTTTCTCGTTGAACGCGGCACCAAGGTATGACATGATCTTTCTCCTTCGCGACCTGCGCTGATGACGCGCGGGTGAAACCTTCTACTGTAGGCTTAATCATATCGGCGCCGCGATTCATTTTGCTAAAGCAACGTCTTGCTAAAGCAACGGCGCGCGTTAGTCGTCGGAAGAAATCCACGAGAAGAACTCGATAGGAGGGCTGTTGGTCAGTTTTTCACGCCGCTGAGAAAGGACGATAGTGGTTCCGGCCGCCCCGGTGAGGAGTGACAGCGAATCCACAGTGTTCAGTATGATGAAGAAACCGCACCCCAGAGAGTTCGCGGTCGTGAACCCACACTCCAGCGTGGCGCGGTGAAGGTGAGTCGCCGAGATTCCTCGCCCATTATCCCGGATCCAGACCTGTATCTCCGTACCGTTCGGATCTCTACAGATGGTAGCCGACCCTCCGCCTGCGTGGACTATTGTGTTCATCGCTCCCTCACCGACTGCAGCGACGAGGTCGCTGCAGCGCGCCGCGGGGAACTTCAGGTCCTTCGCCACGGCTTGTACGGCGTGGCGCACTTTTCTCAAATCTTCGGGGGATGTTATGGTCAACTCTTGACAGGACATCAGCGGGCGGGGGAGTTGGCTTTCGAACTCACAAACGTCGAGTTTGTTGCCAGTGACACGACGCAGTACTTCACGAACGACGGACGATGCGACACCGGGAGTCGATAACTGCCCTACATAGTGTTTAGAAGCTTCGCAAGCATCCGGAACCGCATAACTCGACTCTACCCTGTGTGTGACAACGGACTCGTCTGACGTATCATTGGCTGACGGGTATCGGTTCGGGATGGTTGGCATTGGCATTTCAGGCATTATCTAATAACTGTTCTGGACTGAGAATTTATTATCCGCACTACTTGGCGTATCGTGCCAAAACTGCTTTCGCCGCGTCTTCCGCGTTTCTTGCTTCCGCCCCACGCCCCGTGCTTCGATACAAGTCCCCACAACAGGATAAAGTGATGATCGCATAAAGGTCGTGAGGATTCGGCGACGATTTCCATGCCGCGACCGCTCGGAGCAATAGCGGTTCTGCCTCCTCGTAACGGTGTTCGGAAAGATACAGGCTGGCGAGATGAGTCAGGCACCGGGCGACTTCGGGCGAACCGGGTCCACACACCGCTTCCCATATTAATAAGGCATTGCAATGGTTTTCTTTTGCCGCGGCGTTCATGCCCTGTGCTTTTAGCGACAGCGCGAGATTATCGTAGGCCCGGGCAATATCCGCATGTGGTTGGTCGTTATATAGGGCAACGAACCTCGCCAACAGATCGGCATGGATCTTTTGTGCGGCTATCGGTTCGTTGCTATGTTGCAACATCTCGGCAAGTTGCTCCAGGAGAGTCATCGCTTCCGCGCGGTCGGTTTCGTCGGGCGAATGAGACAGAATGGAGATAGCGCGGCGGTATAACGGTTCCGCGTTCGCCGCTTCTTTCTGGATCGCATAAATGGCGGCGAGTGCCACTATTTTTCGCGCGGTTTCGGGATGATCGGCCCCATAATGCCAGAGAGTCTTGTTCAAAGCCATTTCCGCACTCTGTAACAATGGCGCATAATCACCCCGGCGTGCGGCGTGCAATACCGTCTGACGTAGCGAGGTTCTTTTCAAAACTGCGCACCAACGCGAAATCGAATTTGTTACCCATCTGCCTAATTGGTTATGCATCACACCGTCGCGCCTCTTGACAATTTCACTGAGCAATAATTGTGCCGTTGTTTAACTTTTCACGACGGAACTATAATTGCATCTTACGGTGTTTTGTCTGGTGGGAATGTGATTCAACAAAAAACAGGTATTATTACGGATATAAATCGCGGTATCTAGCGCCAAGTGGCGACACGGTACAAACGTTCCGTTAGGGTAATGACTGGGATTGCTGTCGCCGCATCGTAGAAATCATCAACCGAAGGTTCGCTGGCGAAAGAGCGTCCCGCACGCAGTGCCTCAACGAAAGCGGCATCCGGAAGCGGCGCCCGGAACGGGACCGCATCCTGGGGCCGACTTGCGCCACCAGCGACACGGATATACAGTTCGGCGCCGGAGTCTTCCCGCTGGAGCCAACCTGCGGTGCCGTTCTCGCCGAACAAGCGTATTTCCTCGATTTCCTCCGTTGCGTCGCCGAGCAATGTCATTTCGGCACGAACACCGCCCGCGAGCGACAGACTGATGAACGCCCGTATGTCCACGTCGACGTCGCTGCTCGCTTCGACCGCCCGCACCAGATCGGCCTCCGCATGAATGATCGGCGCATCTTCTGTCAGGCGCAGTACTAGATCGAGCATGGAAACACCATTGTCGAGCAAAAAGCCGCCACCGGCCCCGGAGTGCATCCGCCATGTTCGAAGATGACGGTCCCGCCAGGGTTGTGCGCGCAAGATATTGATATGGGTAAGCGGCCCGATTTCGGTCAGAGCATGAGCGAGGAATCGTGCGTGTCCTCGGCTGCGGCGCGTATAGGCGACAAACAAAGCGAGATTCGCAGTGCGGGCTTGTTCGACTAATCGAATAGCATCCGCGGCCTCAGTCACAAACGGCTTTTCGCAGAGTACATGTACCCCTGCGGAAAGAGATGCCTCGATCTGTGCCGCATGCAACCCGTGCGGCGTGCAGAGTATCACCCCATCCACAATTCCGGCAGTCAGTAGATCCTGTTCGGAGCGGAATAACCGTGGTCGCGGGGAGATTCGGCTTGCCATCCGCGACAGCGCTTGCGCGTCCGGGTCACAAATGGCGACGACATCAACAGACTCAATCTCTAGTCGCGCGCGATGCAGTTCACCGACCTGACCACAGCCGACAAGGGCGATGCGTGGACGCGCAATTCCCGGGCGGAGCGAGTTGGCTCCGGTCGAATCATCCGATGCATTTTCACTAGAAAGAATCATAAGCCGCTCACAATTTAGACAAATGCAAACGGTTTTCCTGCCAAACCAGGGTGCGGCCGGGTCGGGGAGGACAAAGAAATGTTTCGGAACTCTGAAGTAGTGTCTGACATCGCTAGGCAGTTTGTGACGTGACGCTTTGTATTTACAGGGCTAACTACTCGTATAAGAAATTAGCTGCTTCTCTACGACGGCGTTGCCAACTCGGAATGTCTGCTTCACGATACCTACGCCCGGGACAAACCAGCGTGACGCCGGGAAAATGACGGGTCGGCCTTCAATGATGGTCGTCAAGGCAGTATCGACGCGGTAAGCTTTGAATTTCCCGGCGGGGGTAATGACTTCTTGGGCCGCTTGGACGCGACTGTATGCCTGCGCGGGCGCTTGAGATCCTTTGAACGTGATCTTGCCCTCCCACTTATAGTCAACACCCGGAGGCGACTGAGAGCGCAAAAGAATCATCGGCGGAGACATGATCATCTTGTCGCCACCACCGGCGGCAATCAGATAAAGGGAATCCTTTTTGATCTGGAACATCTCGCTACGGTACGGTTTCCCGTTCTGGTACATCGTCAGCGTCGTCGCATTGGCGATCCCGCCTATTTTTCGAGGCGAATCTACACGTACTGTTTCGACGCTTTCCTTATCCATTGCACGCACGGAGAGTTTCCAGAGTCTTTCTTTTCCGGTCGGGAAAAGCAACGCCACGTTCTCCTCGACGACGGGTTTATTCTCCGACTCTTTATCGGGCATTCGGAAGAAATTCATGTCCGGGCCCTCATCCGGGCCGTCCGAACCGCAACCCGCTACCATGGCAGAAAGTGGTATTACAGCAAGAAACAACGCCGATAAAATTCGTCGCATCACTCTTTCTCCGCCCCGTCTTCCAGTAAAAGTTTATAGGTTGCGGTACATATTTCATTCAAGTTGCGTTGCGACTGTTTGCCATCTATATCATCTGGCGGTACCACCGTGTAAATCCGCATGATAACGTTCTGCTCGCCCTGCACAACAGAACTGTATCCGGTTTGCAGACGGGCGCCCATATCCCGGAAGTTACCCATGCGCGCTTCGGTTGCTGTATTAGCGCGTCGGGTTTGTGTCCAGTAGTACATCATGATCCGAAGGTCGCCCTTTGGGGTGGACTTTTTGAAGATCATAGCACGAACTTTCCATTTGCCGATCCCCATTGGAAGGGTTTTCTTCGCAGTCAGATCGAACCCATTTCCGGCGACGCACACTGTCGGGTCATGGTAGTTCTCGAATGGACCTGCACAGACAGCGGACGAGTAGACGACTTCGCCATACTGATTCTGATATTCGTGCCCACGCGCCATCGGGAAACCGAGCATAGCCAGTGTTTCCTTCGCAACAGGAGTGTCTACCGCCTTCCAGTTGCCGATATTATCCGGGAGTGGGGGGAGCCACAATCCGGCATGCCGGAAGCGATACGTGGAAAAAGTACCTGCCAGGGCGACGATTGCTAGCGGTAAGGCGACCTGCAACGCCATCGCGTAACGCCGTTTACTGATGAAAAGCCCTGCGATTGACAGAATCAGTGCAAGAGAGGAGATGATAAAACTCGCTTTTATCACCGGTGTAATTGCTTCGCCTTCAAACATTCGTTGAATTCCTTTGAGTCACCATCGGTTGCGTCGTTTACGCTTAAACGGCTTGCTGACCGCGGCGAAAAACTTATCGATTATCGCTTCGGTGGTTTTTGTGACGCTCTCCCCTGTTTTCCCGGCCCTACCTCCGACGCGGGTCGCCACTCCCGCAGTGGCACGATCCGTAAACTTCTGCGCCCCCGCGGAAAGTTTCCCGATAATGCGGGACCGTTGTGCCAGAGCCTCTAGCCAGAAGCCGATCCGGTTACGGGCAACGACGGCGAGGGATACCGCGATAGCTACCAGTACCAGGGGGTGAACCCGGACGAGAAGATCGCTGAAAGGAGAAGGAGGAAGTAGTAAGGCGCCGAATGGAACCCCCATAGACGTGAATCCACCGAGGAGGCTTCCAAATGCCATGGTAAGCAATACAGTACCTACCCGATCCCGCCGCCAAACGCCGATAAATAACAACAAGAATCCGGTCATCACAATCGCGGAAAGTTGGGTGTTGGGCGCATTAACCACGTGCCCGCCGATCACCAGAGTTGTTGACTCAGCCCCGGTTGTACAGGAGGCGTCTTGCCCGACACGCTGTAGCGCGGCTGTAATCTTTGTCCATGCCGAGTTACTGAACCACGTCGCGATCGTGCTAATAGGCTTCACCGGCGGCGGCGCAAACAAAAGGGCGAAGAGTAAAGCGCGGCTGGATTGTTTTAGAACGAACGGGCCGTACCCCAGGTAAATGATCCCTGCGGCGACTAGAACCAGACCGATCGCGGCGACTGTAAGGACATGAACGAGGTGTGAAATAAGAACCAGGAGACATCCCAGCCAGAGAAGCCACGGTAAGCCGCGTCGCTTATTGCGCGGCGTCATCTGCCAAGCCTCCAATAATCGGTGACGGTCCTGCCACAGCAACGCGGCTGACAACAGAGGAACGAAAGGTTCGAAGAAGAGGGGGGAGTTCGGCTGGCTCCACCAGTGATCCTCACCGATATACCAGAATGCAGGAATAAAAGCGGCGGCTAGCCAGGCGAAGACAATAACCACCCATTCGGGATTGCGCTGGAAGATCGCAAAAATTTGTCGGGCTTCGGAACCAGCGTTGCGACGGAGCCGTGTCCACCAACCGGTCGGGGCAGGAACGTCAGGCTCGGAAACAACATCGTTAACATTAATCATGGTGTCGAAAATTCGGTGTACCTGAACACTAATTTGTGAATTTCGTGATTACTTCAAGCGCTAGTGTGCCGCGATCCGCGAGGCGCCGCTGCGCGACTCCTTTACCAGGAACAAACCACATAACAGCCGGATAATCGATTTTCTGTGTGCCGTTCACCAGGGAGATTATCCCGTCGAGACGGTAAGCGCGGATTGTCTCGAAAGGCGTCTTGACAGAGTCAACGGTGCTAACACGATGAAATGCGGTAGCGACATATTCTTGCCCAGCAATCCGCGCTGTCCCATCCCATTGCAAGTACTCGCCCTCTTTGACCGGAGTTACCAGATAGGGGATCGCGGGGCTGAATACCAATAACTTCTTTTCGCTTTCGCCCAATCCGAGAATTCGCATCCCCCCCGTGCGGTCCGTTTGAATGACCTCGACGCGAAAGGGCTTGCCGCCTCGGTACGAACGCACCAATGTTCCGGAACGCCCGTCGGGTACCCGAAACGGTCCGATGACCCGAATTTCGCTGTCCGTGTTCTTCTGATTCGGACGGATGGTCAGAGTCCGCCAGGATTTCCCGGCGACGAGTGGCCACAAGGGACCGGTCCCCGTGGGAAGGTCCGCCTTTTTCGTTGCGACTTCGGAAATCAGATCCACTTCCTTGCCGCCGCCTTTTCCCTCGCTACCACAACCCGCGACCAAGGCTGTGAGGAGTGTCAGCAAGTAAATTCGCGTGTAGGCGAAAACCTTACGAGGCATCGTTGATTTCACCAAGACTGATCCGTGCCAATTTACTCGACCGATCGCGCCAGATAGAGCCGTCATTCTTTATGCCTTTGTACATGCCACGCGAGACTTCGTAGAGATTACGCCGCGCCTGTGCGCCACTTCCATCTCCCGGAGCGATTCGTGTGTAGGCGCGAACAATAACACACTGTTTGCCATTCATCACGGTATTCCAGCCGACGTTCATGCGCTGGCTGATATCCCCGTAGGCATGCATATCGCCGATCCCGCTGGTCGAACCGTCCTCATATTGCACCCAAAATAGCATCAGAATACGCACACCGCTGTCCTCATGCTTGAGCACCATCGCCCGGGCCGAATTATCCTTCTCGAAAACCCTCGGGAATATCTGCGCGGTGAGGGTAAAACCATAGCCGCTCATGCACATGGCAGGTTCGTGATAAGCGTCGAACGACTCCCCGGAGATGACGTGAACGTCGACGGGTTCGTCGAACGGATTCTTGTACTGACGTCCGAGAGTTTTCGGCGCGCCGAGGAGTTTAACGGTCGTCGATTCGAGTGGGACGTCAATGGCACGCCAGGGTCCGATTTCGTTGGGAACTTCGGGGAGCCATTGTCCACGCTGTTGCATTCGGGTGCCGGTCACGATCCCTGTAACCGCCATTACCGTGAGTATGGCACCAAGATGGATGAACGGTTTTAAACGAGATGGAATCATAAGTGTTTAGTCCTCGTCCGGTAACATTTCGTCGTCGTAATGCCGATAAGTACGCGGTCCAATCCGACCGGCAAGCAGGAACGTCAGGTAAAACGCGAGCGCCGTGAATACCCAAGAATTCGCGTCGTGTAATTGTTCGGCGAGGCGCGGATTTTGCACCCCGATCGCTCCCATGATTACGATGCGGATCGTATTCATCACCAGCGATATGCCGGCCGCGCAGCCGAGTAAAATCATCGTGATGGTCCATCGTATCTTACGCAGCAGGGCGAGGAACAAGGTCAGAACCATCACGGGTAGGAGTATCCCGACGCCGCTACAGGGGCCACTCACCTGGGCGGTATAAGACCCGATCGAGATGAAGTTACCGATCGTGTGCGCCTGGGGATAGATTAGCTTGAGCACGGCACCGGCCGCTGTCGCGCAGCCGCGCTGCAGATAGCTCGTCGCCATATCGACCAGCGAGCCTGGAACCGGGATCATTGTTGCTGCGAAGAGGAACGGACGCCATAATGCCCTAAGGACGGTAAGGCCGTAGATATGCAAGATGATGCCAATAACCGTGACCCAGAATCCGATCACGGCTACCATTCCGATGGTCGTGATGTACGAGAAGAAGAGAATCAAACATCCGAGGTATGCAACTATTGGCGTCCCACGGCGCGATTTATGCCCCTCCGGGTAAATATCCGCAAGACCCCTATAGGTCCCGGAAAACGAATCGCGCTCAGCCCAAACGAGGTATGCGACTCCGAGTGGAACTAGCGGCTGAAAGCCAAGGGCGTCGCTAGACTGGCTCCACTGCTGAGCAAGCCATTGTATGGGACCATACAGACTGAGGAGGAGTGGTATGACGAGAAGAAGCCAGTGTTTCTCTTTTTTGATCGTGTGCCATACGTCGTCTAGGACCCGACGATTGTCCGCGTTACTTACAATGCCAGTAAAAGCTTTCGGGATAAATTTGTGCGTTCGCGCTTCCATTGCCACATCTAATATTGTAACACACAAGTCGGGAAACGGCTAGAGTAGCGCATTGATCATGCAAAGTCAATAACAGGACCACCTGTCGCAAAATATCTGTCCATAGAAGTAATTTCCAGGAAACCTTGGGATGAAAAATCATGTCATACAATCGGTTGAATATCGACAGAGAAAGCGTTTCGTCCGACTTCATGCCAAATTTTGGCGATTAGATGCGATTCGGAGACGTTGGATGCTTGTCTCTCATTGTTATCTTCGATTCGGGTATCGGGAGTGCCGTTATGGTCTGCGGCGTGCGGGAAGGGTGCGAATTACCGGGTCATTTGGTGACTCTGTAACGCATCGTTAGTACAGAAAGGGGCAGCCGGAATGAAGGATATGGGCGCCGATGAGACGTGTGTCGCGAGAGCAGGTTTTATGCAATCGTTCGAAAAGTCGGCTGTGCTAAAGTCCGCCGATACCCAGAACGTATCGACGAGTGCGTTTACACACAGTAACGGTCTGGCGAAACGGCTGGTTGTTGCAGGACTGCCTGTCGCACTGCTTGCTGCTTGCTGCTTAGCTTCGTTCACCGGGAGGACATTGCACAACCTTCTACACAAGGCAGATGCCCACCGTGTCGCCGCAAACGCGTCTCAGGCAAAAACCGTTGCGGGGAATCTGATCTCGTTTTTGAATGATGATAGTGTCTCGCCCGAAAGGCTTGAGTTTTCCGAGGAGCCTGTGTTTTCCGAGCAACACAACAGGTTCGTGGGCGATTGGAGCGTCGTATATCGCACGAATCAGGAACACCAATTCTTAATACGACTAAGTTCGACGACGCAAAAAGTATACGGAATCAACCGGACGCGATCTGATTCCCTCCCTTTGGCGATCGCCCGACCAGAGCGCCGGGAAATCATCACCGAGGAAAAGGCACAAATGCTCGCGTTACGCTACCTGAAGCATCTAGGAATCGATACCGAATCCATTTCATTGCAACCCGAAAGCACCGTTCGTACAGAGTATGAAGACTTTCAAAATTCAGAATATCGTGGTGAAGGCTGTTACACATTCGCTTATCGCCGTCGTACTTTTGGCAGTAAAGGGCATACTTTGAAGGTTTCGATCGACCGGGTGACCGGCGAGTTGCATTACTTCTGGAATCCATCTGAAGCGAGGTGACGACGCAAAGGGGGTGACCTCTCGCTGACCGATCACCCCCTTTGCGTCATTGATTCCTAACTATCCACCCTTTTGCACTTTAATATCTGCGACGGCTGACTTCGCGGAGGCGATTAATGGATCCGTGGGTGCCGCAACCTGGATGAACTTATTGAACGCGTCGAGGGCGGTATCCAGGTATTTGACGTCGGCTTTTCCTTTATCGCTGGCGTTTTTGTAAGCCGCGAACCCCTTACAGTAATACGCGAGTGCGTACTTGCCGTTCGCCGCGATTGCTTTGTCACAGTCCGCTATCGACGCATCCCAGGCGGCACCTGCCTTATCCGGATCGGCTTCGCCGACTTTGTCGCCGATCTTGTTGTTGATGAATCCGCGCTCAGTAAGCGCGTTAGCATTATTCGATTCAATCCCCACCGCGGCGTTCGCATCCGCCATCGCCTTGTCCGTATCGTCCGTTAATCGATACGCCGTGGCGCGGCTCACCAGAACCGGCACGTCCTTGCCATTCTTCGATAGATAGGCACTGTATGTTTTTATCGCGTTGGCGTAATCTTTCTTGCCGAAATAAACGCCGCCGAGCTGCTTCGTGGAAACCGAAATCTGATCCGGGTTTTTCTCGACCGCGAGATGCCGGAGGTACATCGCGATGGCTTCGTCCGTCTTGCCGAGCGAACGTTTGATCTGGGCGTGAAGCAGCAGAACCTCCGGGTCAACCGTACTGCCGACTTTGGTCTCATACATCGTCAGGTCAGCATCCGCTTTCGCGAATGACGCGGCGTCTTGCTTATCCACGTACAGTCCGGCTCGCGTGATAACCAAGTCGGGGTTTTCCGGATTAAGCGCGATCGCCTTCGAATAGGATGCGATCGCACCATCCCTGTCCCCTTTGGCAGCCTGGTTTTGGGCGAGGTAGATAAACACCTCCTTATCGGATGGTGTCAGCGTAGCGACTTTATTGAAGTCCGCGATAGCCAGATCGTATTGTTTGGTTTGCGAATAAGCCGCCCCGCGGTTGAAATACAGGTTTGACGCCGCTTTGGGATCTGTCGGCGGTGTTCGCAACGCCTGAGTATACTCTTGGATCTGAGTGGTCGGATCGCTATACAGGCTAACGAGGTCTTGATAGAACTGTGCGCCGGTTGCGTCCTTCGGCTTCAGTGCAATGTACTTCTTCATCGCCGTCAGGGATTTGGCGCCCAAAGACTTATCTTTTTTGGATTTCGCGAGTTCGTTGTACGCGGAAGCCTGCTTCGCGTACGCGTCAGCCACTTCATCCGACTTTTCATCGCCGTTAGCAATGACCGCTTCGGAATCCGGGATCACCTTATCGTATGCCTTCGTCTCGTTGTAGGCGATCATCCGTCCGTAGTAGGCCGCAGTGTCCTTGTTATTTACGCTCACCGCCGCCGTGTATGCC
>JACMMA010000823.1 GCA_014379275.1 Armatimonadota bacterium
TTCCGTGGTCGGCGAGATGCTCCCGCGCAAGCGGCAGTTCGACGCGATTCGGGCGATGAAACGCATCGTCGCGGCGCACCCGGCGACGATCCTGGTGCTGGTCGGCGACGGCAAAATGCTGGACGAAAACAAAACACTCGCGCAATCGCTCGGTGTCGATGGCAACTGCCGTTTCCTGGGGTTCCGGCGGGACGTCAAGCGCATTTTAGCGGCGTCCACACTGTTCGTATTCCCGTCGAAACAGGAGGGCTTGCCCTGCGCCATTCAAGAAGCACTGGCGATGGAACTGCCGACCGTGGCGACCGACGCGCGCGGCAATTGCGAGTTGGTGACCCCCGCGAACGGTCGTCTGGTGCAACTCGCCGCCCCCGAACGACTCGCGGACGCCGTGATCGAACTGCTTTCCCTGTCCCCCGCCGCGCGGCGCGAAATGGGACAGCGCGGGCGCGAACAGATGGTGTCCCGCTATGAACGCGAACTTTGCGTCGCGGAGTGGCTGGACCTGTACAAAGTCGCCGACGAACGGCGACGGGCGCGAACGGCGTGATCGCTTTCGTCACCGGGGCGACCGGATGCGTCGGCTACGCGCTCTGCCGCCGCCTTTTAACACTCGCATCTTTTACCGAGGTGCGCGTACTGGCGCGTAGCAACTCCCCCGATGTACCGGACGGTTGCCGGGTCTTCGTCGGGTCGCTCGACGATACCAGTGTTTTGCAGACCGCCTGCGAGGGAGTCGACGTGATCTTCCATGCGGCGGCGCAGGTTCACACCCCGGACGCTCCTCCGTCCGACTTCGAGCGGGTGAATGTCGGCGGCACGACGAAGCTGCTCCAGGCGGCGACGGGCGCGAACGTTCCCCGGTTCGTGTATTTCAGCACGGTTGCCGTCTATGGGGAAGACACGCCGCTCGAAGGCATCAGCGAGGACAGCCCGCCTGCCCCGGTCACGCCCTACGCGCAGACCAAACTGCGCGGCGAGCTGCTCGTCCAGGAATGGGCGACGCGCACCGGCGGCGTCGGCGTTTTACTGCGGCTCGCCACCGTGTACGGGGCGCGTGACCGGGGCAACATGGCCCGGATGATGGAGGCGATCCGGCGCGGGCGGTTCGTTCTACCGGGGGCGGGGCAGAACTGTAAAACGTGCGTCGCGGTCGAGACGGTCGCCGGTATCGCCGCGAACGCCGGACTTTTCCCCGACGCACCAGATGGTCTACCCGTCGTGGTCGCCGACCCGCACGGGGCGTATCCCCTCCAGGAGATCGCGGATACGATGGCGACGATTATTACCGGTCCGGGAAGAACCCGGTACCCGCGGTTGGTCCCGCTTCGCCTGTTACGCCACGTCGCACAAACTACCGAGCGGGTTTGGAGCCTACTCCGTCCGGGCAAGACGGCACCAATAACCGCTCAGCAGGTAGATCGTCTGGCGGCGAGCAACGTCTACCGCATTGGTCGCATGAATTGTCTATTAGCCGGATTCACGCCGCCTACACTCGCCGAGGGTTTACGCGGCGCGTATCGCTGAGGCGGGATCTTCGATCCCCGTCCCACCCCGAATGCGGTACCATGAGGGCAATATGCTCACGATTTTAGGTCTTGGTCCCGGCGACCCCCAGACGCTTCCCGCCCGCAA
>JACMMA010000824.1 GCA_014379275.1 Armatimonadota bacterium
GTGGTATGTGCCGGAGGATGGTATACCGAGGACGGAATCCGTGTCGCCCCGGACGCCCTCTTCCATGGACCGCGCGGGATTTTCTGCGCGAACGACCGGCTTGCCGAGGGTGTGCTAATTGCCTGCGAACGGAGCCATTTCCCTCGCCCACGACTTGTCGGATTCGATGACGCGCCGGTGGCAACCACGCGCGAACTCACCACCCTGGCGATTCCCTGGAGCGAACTCGCCGCCGATGCGACGGAAATTATTCGGCGGCGGATATCCGGCGACGTATCCGCCGCGCGCCGCCGCATAGTCACTCCCCGTCCTGTCCTCAGACGATTAGGACGAACGGGATAGGGTCAATATTCGTATTATTATTCCGGAACGAAACTTGCGTCCCGGAATAATACGGATTTGCGACCATATAGCACGGGTTACCGCTCATTAAAACGCGACAATACCCTGCGTTCCAAACTGCGGTAAACCACCCTCTGATAACCCGAGCGATGTTAAGCGTCCGTCGCTTTCCACGCGGTACTGCGCGACCCGCCCCTGCGCACCGAGTAACACATAGAAGAACTGACCATCCGGTGACAGTGCGATGTCAATCGGAGCGGCTCCCCCAGACGCCGGCACCACGCCGTTGTTGTAAATCGCCGCGACCTGTTGCAAAACGGCGATGGTGCCGTCGCTGTTGACACGGTACGAAGTGACTGTCCCACTGTCGGTGTTCGCAACAAAAGCATATCGCTCGTCGGGCGTGATCACTGTCCAGCAAGAAGCAGTCTGTCCATTAGCGACCTGGTTGCTAATCACATTTAACGTACCGTTTCCAGAAACGCTGTAGGTGGATGCCGAAGCGCGCCCCTGTCCAAGCATAATTCCGCCCTGATCCTCCGTGACGAAAACGCGAGTACCGTTCGCGAAAAACGCCGTGCCGAAAGGGTTGATGCCCGCCGATTCCTGCACTTGCGCGGGCGAAAGAGTCCCGTCGCTGTTAAGAGTAAACGTGACCAGGTTTTTGGCGAACAGTTCCGACACCAGCAGAACGCGACCATCGGGCGAGAAACGGGCGGCAGCAGGCTGGGCGGGCATGCCAGTAACATCGACTTCGCCGGACAATGGACGTATTCCGTTCGGAATCGGGGTCAGGTCGCCGTTGCCACCGATTCGGAAGCCAGATACGTTCGCAGTTTGATCGGCTGCAGGATTACCGACGTTTGTCACGTAGAGGATATTTCCTTGCGTGGCTATGCTGTTCGGGAATGCGCCTCCGCTCGGCTCGGTCTCTATTCGCGTTAAACGTCCGTCGCCTTCGACACGAAAAGAGGTGATAGAACCACTACCTGCATTTACCGCGAATAGGAACCGCCGATCCTGGCTAGGATACAGTGAGTTGTTGGAGATCAAGGGATCGGCGCGATCCATTTCCGCTAGCGATGGGATATGACCGATACCCGTACCATTCCCACCGGTCGGATAGTTTTCGGAAAGGAGTAGTGTCCCGTCGGACAGCCGGTTGAATGCAACCACGGCGTTACCATCGGCGGTGTTTGTCATCACATACACCGATGCCCGTGTGGACCCGAAATCGTCGTCGTCATCGTCACTTCCGCCGCAAGCACCAAGAAACGGTGATAAAGAAAGTAACGAAACAGCAGCGAATAATGTACGCCGTGAAAATGAGAAAGAGAAAACAGGATGATTCATACTCATACCCTTTGTCTGCGGAGTAGTTACAAATAACCGTCGCATTTTTGTCTTCGATAGCGCTTCGCTAAAGGAGACGGCGGCGACTGTTATTTATGTTTAGGTGTTGCGGCATTACGATATTGATGCCGTTTCAGTGTGTTTATCCCGAAAAGTAGAGTGTCATAAACCGATATTGCTATTTTTAACTGATAATAAATATTTATTTGCTGTACCGTTCAAAATGGAACTTTCGACGCTTTCTCGTTTGTCTTTTCCTTTTACGCTTCCCACATTTTGCCATTAGTTGCGCTTCCCCCGGCTTTTCGTTTACAATCGGTGCAGTATTCGCCATGATGCACGACACAACACCCGCCGCGTTACTTCTCCTTGCGACATTCGCGATATTCTCGTTTGGCAAGCGTAAATCCGAGCCGGTGGCGCAATCGGAACCGATCAGCACCGTAGTGATCGAGGACGCCGATGAGGAGACCGACGAGGAAGAAGAGGATACAGAGGGGGAGACACTCCCCGTTCTCGCAACCTTCTCCCTATCGGACGAACTGTACGAAGACCGCGCCGCCTGCGAGCAAGTATGGAATGCGCTCGCGCTGCCGGTTCGTACCGCGGGCGAAGAGGCGCCCACCCACTTTTTTGCCCTCACGGCGTTCGATCCCGCCCCGCCGGGACGCGATGCGGTTGCCCTGACCGCGTGCAAACTTGCTCAGGATGCTACCCAACGGGGCTACTCTGTTCTCCTCGTCGACGCGGACATTTCGCGCCCGACACTGGACAAACTTCCCCTTTTCGCCCCGCGCGACGATTCCGCCGAAGCCTCCCCTCCCGGACTTTCTAATTTTCTACGCGGCGACATGACCCGATTGGAACCGCTCCTCAAGCTCGCCTCGCGGACGGAGGGGTTACTACTGCTACCCGCCGGAAACATATCCAGCAGCGATGAAACACTGAGCGGAAGCGCGACCTGGGAACGGTTGTTGCGTCTCGCCGCACCGCTTGCGGAGATAGTTCTCGTCATCGCTCCGCCGGTGTTCGTCACGGACGCCCCCGTGCGCAATCAGGTCATGCTCCCAAAGATGGACGGTGTTCTGGTCGCCTATCCGTCCCAGTTCAGTGCGGCAAGCGATACCGAAGCCTTGGAGAAGATGGAATCGATGCGTGTTCCACAGGTCGGCGCAATCGTCGCGCCACCAGCCTACTATGACGAAGAGGGCACGGCCTTGCCCGCACTCGTGTCCGTACCGGCCGTCGCCTCGGAACCGACTATCGTCCCCGGATTTGTGGCAGAAACACCCGAATCCGAGACGGAGCCGGAAACAGAAGTAATTCCGATGGATGCGGCGCAGGCAACCGACGAAGCCCCAATCGTAAACGAAGTCCCGCCCACGGACGATACGGATGATCGGGAGCGAGCGGTGCAGACGCAGGAAACGGTAGCGACACCCATTCCAATACCGTTAGAGAAAGTCGACACACCTCGCCCATCGTTCCTGTCGCCGGTAGCCGCCAATGTCGATAAACCTCGCGGCGACGCGCGTCGTGCCGTTCCCATCGATACTGTTCCCGTTTACAACTCCGCGCCGGTTCACCAGTCGCGCCCCGTTTCCCCAACAACAGCAACAATGCCACCGCAGGCAAATGAAATTATGTCAACGCCCAACACTCAATACCCGGTGGCGAACACCTACCGTCCCGATGTTGCCATCGAACTACTTCCCACATCCGGCACACCCGCCCTGCTCACCCTGCGTGCGGAAGTGGGCGGGACGGGCAACGGTCCGGTCTTTTTACTCGAAATCCAAACGTTGGCTACGGAAGCGAAACGGCTCCGTGCGGATAACCCCGGCACGCACGCCAGCGCAGCGGCGAATGCCCCCCTTCTGGTTCTCGAAGCACTAATCGCCAATACCGCCCCGGAAGACGCGACCACGCTACGCCTTGTGGTCCGGGAATCCAGTGCGGAGGGCGCGGCGACACTTTTAGACGCGCTACTCGAAACGCCGGACGCACTCCGCATCAAGTCCGGCAAAGCGACGACCGTCGGTGTCCCCCCGGTACGCTTCGAGGTGACCACCGAGCCGGACGATACCGCACGGTTCCGGGCAACGATCCCACCGCTCGATAACACCCCCGCTTTGTTCGCAGATATGGAACGCACCGCTCTGGCGGAAGGACGCCTGAGTCGCATCGTCCTGCGTCTCGCCTAAACGAACCGCGACAATGCAAAGCGGGAAAGATCTCGGGGGTATGTTTTCCCGGTTACGATGTCGGCGGCGATTTTGCCCAGCAATACAGTGAACTTGAAACCGTGTCCCGAGCAACCGCTGATGAGAAACACATTCGGAAGGTCGGGGGCGTAGTCCATGATGAAATCCTCGCTCGCGGTGCTGGTGTACAGGCAGACTTGTGTGAAAGCCACCTGATCCGACAGATCGGGGAAGCGCCGCGTAGCGATTTCTAACGCCTCGGCGATGATGTCCGCCGCCGGTTCGCGCCCGTCGTTATCCGGGTCTACCGCGTAACCGGCGACATGCGACGCCAGTTTGACACCTTGGATTACGCCGTCCGACGGGAAGCCGTAATACAGCGTTCGGGCGTCGATCCAGATAGGGAACTGCTCGGGCGCGAAATGTTCCGGCGAACGAGCGATTCGCAGATACACGACCTGACGCCGCTCCACCGAAAGCGGCAGATTCAGTCCGTGCATGAGTTTCCCCATCCACGCCCCCGCGGTTACAATCACCGCGTCGAATGGCTCCTCGCCGCCTTCGGTCCGCACAACCGGCTTACCGTTCCGCGAAGCCACTTCATGAACCGCTGTCGCTTCCCGAATCTCCGCGCCATGCACCGCCGCGATCCGCGCTTGCGCCCGCACACAACGCGTCGCCCGTAAAAATCCGCTGTCTTTCTGATACAGCGCGATCTCGTCCGCCGCCAACCGGAACGCCGGGAATCGCGCGGCAGTCTCTCCTGGCGTCAGTTCCTCGAACGGCAACCCGGCGGATTCGATGGACTCGCGGGTATCTCTCAAATCGGCATGCCCCTCCGGCGCGATCAGCACTCCGCCGCAGCGCACAAACAACTCTTCCCGCGCCTCCGATTCGAGTCCCGCCCACAACGGGTACGCATCGCCCATCATCCCGGTAAATAGCGGATCGGGGTATGTATAACGGATGATCCGCGATTCGCCGTGCGAACTTCCTCGCGTGTGACCCACACGAAATTGCTCATACCCGACGACAGTGTGACCGGCTTTCGCCAGATGCCGACAAGCCGCACTACCCGTCCCGCCCACGCCGACAACCGCGATCTTCATTTCAGCAGTTTCACAACCCATCCGTCCATTTCCTGCTTTGTTTTTGTTTGTCCTACGCGGACGGCGCCAACATACGGTTGGCGCCGTCCGCGTAGGACAAACAAAAACAAAGCACTGCCACGTGATATACTTTTCCCGTACTTGCCATGAGCCTTTTTAACCCCGATGAAGAGCCGACCTTAGAAGACCTTCGCCGACAGATCGACGCCATCGACGCCGAAGTCTTGTCGCTGATTTCCCGCCGTGCCGAAGCCGCCCGCGAAGTCGGACAGCGCAAAGAAAAAACCGCGACCCGCTTCTTCGCGCCGGAGCGCGAACGGCAGATATTCGAGCGACTCGGCTCCCAGAACCCTGGTCCCCTTTCCCCGGTCGCGGTACGCGCCGTGTTCCGCGAAATCATCTCCGCGTGTCGTGCTTTAGAGGCACCGATCCGGGTCGCCTACCTGGGTCCGGCGGGCACTTTCTCGCACCGCGCCGCCCTCGCGAAGTTCGGCACATCGTCCGACCTCGTTCCGACCGATACCATCCCCGACGTATTCGGACAGGTAGAACGCGGTGCCACCGATTACGGCATTGTTCCCGTTGAAAACAGCACCGAGGGCGTCGTCCCGTATACGCTCGACATGTTCAGCAAAACGTCGCTCAAGGTCTGCGCCGAAGTCTTCGTGCCGGTGCACCATCATCTGGCGACGAAATCAGAAAAACTCACCGGCGTGAAGCGGCTTTACTCCCACCCGCAGTCGTCTGCGCAAAGCAGGGCATGGATCCGCGAAAACCTGCCGAAAGTGGAAATCATCGAGGCGACTTCCAACAGCAAGTCCGCGCAGATGGCGTCCGTGGACTCGGAGTCCGCGGCTATCTGCACCGATATCGCTGCCGAAATTTACAACGTGCCCATCGTCGCGCAACACATCGAAGACTCGGCGCATAACCGCACCCGATTCCTGGTCATCGGCGAGAACGAGCCGAAGCCGTCCGGCAAGGACAAAACCAGCATCTACTTCTCGGTGCGGCACAAAGCGGGCGCACTGATGCGGGCGATGGCGGCGTTCGATGCACACAACATCAACCTGACGATGATCGAGTCCCGGCCGACGAAGCAAATGCCGTGGGAGTATGTGTTCTTCATCGACTTCCAGGGACATCGCACCGACGACCGCGTCGCGCACGCCCTGAAAATGCTAGAAGAGCAAAGTTTGTTCGTGACGATACTGGGATCTTACCCCGAAGCCGATTAGCCTTTGGGACTTTAACCGCGGAGGCACGGAGGGCGCAGAGTCGGGAAAGGGATTGAGAAAAATCTCAGAAGCCTTATCCGACTCTGCGCCCTCCGTGCCTCCGCGGTTAAAGTCCCAAAGGCTACGGGCGGCGTCCGCGATTCCAGTCGTCGTCCCAGCGGTTATCCCTGCGATCGTCCCCTCGGTCACGGCGGTTATTCCGGTTGCGGTCGTCGCGGCGATCATCGCGCCCGTTGTCCCACTGCAATACGAATCCGTACCGGCTGCTACCAGCCTGGCTATCCCGGATACGCACCACCGCCGTATAATTATTGCGTGAACTCGGTTGCTCGATGATTTCCACATCGCCACGCCCGCCCTCTTTCGCGAGTCGCACACGAACCGGGCGGTTCGGTAGCGCGCCGTCCACATCGAAGCGGGCGTTGCGGATGCCTCGCATGTTGCCATTCGCGCGAAGATCACGCCCGTCCAGACGGATGATGGCGGTGTCATCTACCTCGCCCGTCCAGCGCAACGTTCCGGCATGAGCGACCCCCACCGAAAGCGTCAGAAGCATCGCGGCTCCCGCGACCGTTCCCAAAATAGACCGAACTGTCATTGTGTGTTCCCTATCCTTTCCTCACATATCGGGCGATTATCTTCCACTTCGCCTGACATATAAGAAACGCGCGAACCGTCGCGTATGTGACACGGAGACGGAGTATGGATCGAACAAGGAACGGGGCATTCA
>JACMMA010000143.1 GCA_014379275.1 Armatimonadota bacterium
GCTGCAAGATGCGCCCGCCGAACGCTACCACGCGCTCCTGCACATCCACGATCGGAAATATCAGCCGCCCGCGGAACTTGTCATAGGCGGAGCCGTCGCCGCGCCGCGTGACCAACCCCGCCCGTTCGGCGTCCTCCAGGTGCACCCCTTGCTGGACTAGATAGCGGGACAACCCTTCCCATTCGTCCGGCGCGAAGCCGACCTGGAAATCTTCGAGCGTCTGGTGCGAGAGTTTACGCTTTTCATAAGCATACTCGGTAGCAAGCGGAGCGCGACGCAAAACTTGCTGATAGAAACGGGTGGCAAGGGCGTTCGCGTGGAACACACGGTCCTTTTCGGTGCGGCTCCGGTCGGCGGCCTCGCGTTCGGCGGGCGTCGCGCCCTTTCGGGACAGCGTGATGCCGGCTTTCGCGGCGAGTCGCTCCGCCGCCTCGAAGAACGTCAGGTTTTCCGCTTTTTCGAGAAAGGTAAAAACATCGCCACCGACGCCGCACGCGCCGAAACAGTGCCACCGTCCGCGCTCGGGGTCCACGGTGAAAGAGGGCGTGCGCTCGTTGTGAAACGGACAGATCCCCTTCCAGCGAGTGCCGGTTTTTTTGAGCGGCGTATAGGTAGAAACTAGTTCCACAATGTCGGTGCGTTGCCGAATCGCTTCTTTTTCGCTGTCTTCCACAAGGGGTAGTGTACCCGATATTGTGAAAGGATCTCCGCGAAGCCCAGACCGCCGCTCCCGGTCGCCGAAGCCGCATTCCCGAGCGAGACGGGAAGGGCTTCCCCGCCCGCGAAACGAAATAAAAATCGCCATTGTAAGCAAGATTACTCTATCTTTCGGTAGAGCTGTTACAGAAAGAAATGGTGTAATGTATAGGAGGGAAATCACAACCCGGTGCCGTAGCCTCTTTCCAGTTAGCAGACAAGTAAGTCCTTGGCGACTCCTCGCAGGAGTAGACCCTGAGAAACCGTCACATGCCCTTTTCTGTACCCGTTTCCGCCGTACCTGTTTTGACGGACCCCCCCATGCTTACCGCGCTCTCCATGGTCGCGGTTGCCGCGGGACGGCGCGCCTTGCTATGGTCGCAAATGCCGCTCCATGACGCGTCGCTCCCGGAACGCACCGTTTTCCGGGCCGCGGTCGGCTTCGGGCTACTCCAGTTCATATTTTTCGCGCTCGCCGCGGCGGGCGTCCTCTCGCCGCGCTCGCTACAAATCGCCGCGCTACTTGTCGCCGCTCTTTGCGGCTACGACATAGCCTTGCTGGGGCGGGGGGCGGCGCGGGCGGGCAAAGAGTTTCTCCGCCAGCGGATACCGGCTCTCGGCTGGGCGTTGCTCCTCGTCGCTGCCGCCGTACTGCTGTGCCGTTTCGCCTATCTTCTCTGCCCGCCGGTCGATTACGACGGACTTTTCTACCACCTGACTGCACCCAAACGGTACCTGGAGCAGGGCGGGTTCGTGTATCTACCGGCACTCACCTGTAGCAACTACCCGCTCGGATGGGAAATGCTGATGGGCGTGTGCCTCGCACTCGTCGACGACACGTCCGCGAAAGGCGTCCACTACATCGCCGGGCTACTGCTCCTCCTTACCGTGTACGCGCTGGGCGCACGACTCTCCGGCCGGAAAAGTGTCGGGGCCGTGTCCGCCGCGCTAACCCTACCGTTCATGGAATCCGGCATGAGTTGGGGCTACGTGGACCTCGCGCACTCGTTTTATTTTTGTGCGGCGACGCTGGCATTCTTGCGCTACGTCCGGACCCGCGATTCGCGCGACCTGTTTCTGTGCGCCGTCCTTTCCGGATTGACGGCGTGTGTCAAAATCAGCGGACTATGCGCACCGGTCCTATTCGCGTTTCTCGCCACACTCTCCCTGCGCGAATTCGGGACGACATGGCGGTCGATCCTGCGTACAATGGTCCCCTTCTTGATCGTCGGATTTCTGCCCGTCGCGCCGTGGCTACTGAAAACATGGGTGATAACCGGCAATCCGGTCTACCCGATGCTGTCGCAGCTGTTCCCGACGCCGGACTGGTATCCTCTCGTCCGCGCCGACTTCCACGAGTTCCACCAGAAATTTCAGTGGGCCCGATTCTCCAATTGGAACGGAACCACGCGCTCCGCCATCCTCCTTGTCACGGTTACCGTCATCGTAGCTGCCACCCTGCTCACCGCATCCCGTTTGAAAAGGGGGGGCGGCGGGCGATATGCCGTTCTTGTTCTGGGGACGTTCCTCCTGCTCACGGTCAGTTCCACCGGCTTGTATCAGCGGTACGTGATGTATCTCATGCCTCTGACTGTCGCACTGACCGTCTCGGTGGTGGCGAGTTGGCGCAGGGAGGGCATCTGGATGGCGGGGGGGATAGCACTGTGCCTGTGTACTGCGTCGCTACTTAAAATGTCCGGCGGTCTTCCGGAGGCGGTGCGGACCGCATTCGGCGTCACGACGCGGCGGGAATACCTGGAGAAAAACATGGCTAGCCTGGCCATCTGGGACACGGTGAACGGGTTGCCGCCGTCGGCACAGGTTCTGTCGCTGTCCGACCGCACATACTACAGTGACCGGTTCTGCTATGTCGCCACGCCGCTACTACAAGGGCGCTTCCGCTACGACGACTACGCCAATTTTTCGCGTGACGTGGAGCGCGACGGGATAACGCATGTGGTAACGCCCGCACCCGGATCGAGTGCGGACGCGACCAGTCGGTTCGCGGTGGCGCGGAACGGTGCCGCGTTCGTGGACCGACTGGTCCACACGCGCGGGGAACTGCTTCTGTATACGGAGTCCTACAGCCTGTACAAGTTACGCCCGGCGGAGGCGCGGAAATGACGAGACATCCGCACCTGTCGAAGACGAATAGGCAATCTCTTAAGGGACTTTTTATTTTTAGGTATCGGAGGTTGAAACTTTCCGATACGCGCTACTTTCCGCGATCCAATCCCTTTTCGATCTTCGTACTCCAACCTGGGATCTCGGCTTTGGACGGAGCAGTTATATTGAAACTGGTCTTGTCACTATTGATGACGACAGTGACATCCTGTGCGACCGGAGAAAGAACCACGGTCAGATTTGCTCGTCCCCCGGCGGGTTTCCAGACGCCTCGGTCCATGTGTTCGGGTACGGTCGAGAAGGTACGCAGGATCAGCGAAGCCGATGTCGGGGAAACTTCCGGCTGGGTCGCTTCGAGCGTGAGCGAGATCAGCGGTTTTAGTTTGGCAAGCAGCTCGGTGACGTCGCCTTGGTTCGCCTCGCGGGCGTTGCTGTTGGCGGATTCGACATTTTCGAGGTCGCCCAACCCGATCCGTTTGGCATAATCGTTGATGTCGCGTGCCGCTCCGAAAGTTGCTCTGATTCCCTTTTCGCTGAGCATGACTTTCCACGCCTCCTCGGAAAGTTTAAAGGTCATCATTTCATTCACGACGCGGGAGGGCCAGAAATCCTGGCTGTTTACCTCGCGAACGCGGGCGACGAGTTCGGCTTTGTTGGCAGCCGCGACGTCCGCGCTAACGGGCGAACCGGCATAGGTTGAAGACTTCATGGGCGGCTTAACAGCTTTCTTCACGGGCGGTGCGGCGTTGACAGAAATTGCTACACCAATCAGAGTAATACTCAGCAAGAACGGTATTTGCTTCAAAAAATTGGACATGTGTAACCTTTCGGGTCGCGCCGTCGAAACACTTTCTCATAGTGGGACGGCTCGCTCGTAATTATCATAACCCTCCAGGAAAGTCGAGCCATGAGACTAAAGTCCTAACTTTAATCGCGCATCGGGGGAATACGTCACCGAGTGCCGGATAGTATTTCTGTGCCACCGGACGAAAAGCGGAGGGCAGATCCGCCTCGTACGGTACTCGGTACGAGGCGGATCTGCCCTCCGCTTTCACTCTTCGGATCAACGCTTATCGCGGGACAATACCGAGTCCACCAAGCCATACGCGACGGCTTCATCGGGGTTCATGAAATAGTCGCGCTGGATGTCGTTTTTTATGCGGTCGAAATCCTGACCGGTGTGTCGCTGCAGAATGGCTGCGGTCTCATCGTTGGTTTTCAGTACTTCCCGTGCCTGGATCTCGATATCCATCGCGGTGCCTTGAAACCCGGACGACGCCTGATGGATCATCATGCGGGAGTGGGGAAGGGCATACCGCTTGCCTTTCGCCCCGCCGGCGAGAAGGACGGCTCCCATCGAGGCGGCAAACCCGACGCAGATCGTGGACACGTCGCACTTGATGGTCTGCATCGTGTCATAGATCGCAAGACCCGCGTACACCGAGCCGCCCGGCGAGTTGATATACATGTCGATGTCGCGGTCGGGATCGTCCTTCTCCAGAAACAACAGT
The DNA here is from genome assembly GCA_014379275.1 of Armatimonadota bacterium. Taxonomy (GTDB): domain Bacteria; phylum Armatimonadota; class Armatimonadia; order Armatimonadales; family Armatimonadaceae; genus JACMIU01. The sequence goes on from JACMMA010000143.1 coordinate 4,332, forward strand.
TCGGCGACGATCAAGTTTGCAATATGATCGTCCACCGCTTCGCCCAGAAAGATGATCCGGTCTTTGAGCAGACGGGAAAAAATGTCGTAAGCACGTTCCCCGCGCGCGGACTGCTCGACGACCATCGGAACCATAGCCATATTTCGCTCCTTCATAACGATTTTATTATACGACAAATCGCCATAAATGCGGACGCCGCCGTAAATAACCTGTACCCGAAAGAGAGGGCACGATGTTTACGGCGGCGTCCAGACTAACGACGTTCGAGAAATATGTCTATCCGGCAGACTCTTCCGACGCCGCCTCGGCAGCTATTTCCGCTTCGGCAGCTACTTCCGCCACGCCCGCTTTTTTACCGCGTCGCTTGGGAGCCGACGCTTCCAGGGCGAGCGGCTCTGCGGCGGTCGCTAGCTCTATTCCTTCGCCCTCCACCGCTTCCACGGCGGCTTCCCCGGCTTGGGCGACGGAAAGACCCGCGGCGGCGGCGGCGTTCTCTTGGTCGGCTTTCGCTTCGGCTTCTTCCTCGGCTTCCAGGGCCTCGGCTTCCTCGCTCGTCAGCGTACGCTCGGTGACGTTCGACACGTCCTTGAGATGGCTCAGAATTTTGCGGGTCAGGGCTTGATCCTTGATCTGCGTCATCTGCTCGTTCTTTTCCAGGAGCGCGCGCATGGCGGCCACCGACGTCTTGCGGCGTTCGGCTTCGTCAGCGATGCGGGCGTCCACGTCGGCGTCCTCAACCGTGATTCCTTCGGCACGAGCTACCTCGGCCAGAACCAGCGAGTTCCGGATGCGCTGTGCGGCGGCGAGGGCCATCTCCTGCCCGACCTGATCGCGCGTCTTACCGGTCTGTTGCAGGTACTGGTCCACGGTCAGGTTCGATTTTTTGATCTGCTCGTCGAGTTGCTGGGCGTCTACCTGCATCTCGGCGCGGAGCAACACCTCGGGGAAGTTGATCTGCGAGTTTCGCGCGATGGCACCGACGAGGCGGAACTCCAATTCGCTGTCCGCCATCTGCTCAGCGGCTTTGTCGAGGGCTTCGGAAAGGGCGACCTTCAGTTCCTCCGGCGTTTTCGCGGTCGGGTGAACCTTGGTGACAAACTCCTCGTTCATTTCGGGGAGTTTCTTTTCGCGCAGTTCCTTGATCGTCACGGTGAACGTTGCCCGCTTGCCGCGCATCGATTCGTCCGCGAAATCCTCGGGGTATAGAGCGTCAATCGTCTTCGTTTCGCCGACGGCCATTTCCACCAGCCCGTTGTCGAAATCGGCGATATTTTTGCCGATCTCGATCACGGTAGTGCGGGGGACAGCCATTTCCGGTGATTCCTGACCCTCGATGAATGCCATCAGGTCGGCGAGCGCGACATCGCCGGTCTGTGCGCCACGGTCGGCGACTTCGGGGTATTCGGCGTAACGGGCGCGCAGTTCTTCGATCTGATCGTCCACGTCTTTATCCGAGACGATCAGGCGGCGCTTTTCCAGGTCGAGCGACTTGTATGGTCCCAGGGTGACGACCGGGCGCAGGGGGACGTATGCCTTGAAGACGAACGGGCCTTCGGGTTCCATGGAGATAAACTCCAGCTCCGCTTGCGCGAAGGGCTCTACGCCCGATTCAGTCACGGCTTGTTTGTAAGAGGGTTCGGAAAGTTGCTCGGCGGCTTCCTGCGCCACCTTTGCGGGATCGATATAATTGCGCGCCATGGTGAGCGGCACTTTGCCCTTACGGAAGCCGGGGATCTGCACATTTTTTGCGAACTTCGCGTACGCCTTTTCCTTGGCGACGGAAACGATTTCCGGCTCCACGGTCACGGTTAATGCGATTTTGCAAGGGTTGATTTGCTCGGTAGTCACCTGCATGATGGGTGAAAAACTTTCTGCTGCGTTAGATTTTTCGTTCGGGGTGTCGCGGGGTGCGACCGGACACAAAAAAAGGATACCGTAACGCCGTGTGGTGCATGGCGGCCGGTATCCTTACATTGTTCTTCAGAGCGGGAAACGAGATTCGAACTCGCGACCCCTTCCTTGGCAAGGAAGTGCTCTACCACTGAGCTATTCCCGCAGAATTACACCGCGACCCTACC
>JACMMA010000825.1 GCA_014379275.1 Armatimonadota bacterium
CCGACGGCTCGCTCGCCTGCCACTTCGAGCACACGATAGCCATCACCGAAAACGGACCGGTGATCCTCACACTCCCACCGAAAGATTAATTTTTAACCGCCAAGACGCCAAGAACGCCGAGGTAAGAGTAGAAAAAGAGTTTTCGAGGTTGGGATTCGCCGAATGCATTTAGCGTACTAATTGAAACTCATTCGTGAAACCTCGAAAACTCTTTTTCTACTCTTACCTTGGCGTTCTTGGCGTCTTGGCGGTTAAAAATTAATCCTTCGGCGGGAGTGTGAGGATCACCGGTCCGTTTTCGGTGATGGCTATCGTGTGCTCGAAGTGGCAGGCGAGCGAGCCGTCGGCGGAAACGATGGTCCACGGGTCGCCGTGTACGTGCGCGATTTCCGGCTTGCCCGCGTTCACCATCGGTTCGATGCAGAACGTCATCCCGACCTGAATTATCTGCCCTTCGCCCGGCTTGCCCCAGTTCGGCACGTCGAGTCCCGGTTCGTGCGGCATGCGCCCGATGCCGTGTCCGACCATCTCGCGCACCACGGAGAAACCGTTCTTTTCCACGTGCCGCTGGACCGTGTATCCGACATCGCCGATCGTGTTACCAGGGCGGGCTTGCGCGATCCCCATTTGCAGTGCTTCACGGGTCGCCTGTAACAACTTCTTCGCCTTGCCGGACACTTTGCCGACCGGGACTGTGATCGTCGCGTCCGCGCACCAGCCGTCCACGCTGGCATCCATGTCGAGCGAAACCAGATCGCCTTCCCTCAGGACGCGCCGTGCGTCCGGGACCCCGTGGATGACCTCATCGTTGACGCTGATACAGGTGTTGTGCATGTACGGCACATCGGAGAACGACGGCTTGTACCCGTAGAGCGGTGCCTTGGCGTCGTACCGTTTCAAGACGGCGGCGGCAATCTCGTCGAGTTCCAGGGTGGTCGTCTGATTCGGCACGATTGCCGCCGCCATTGTACGTAGGGTGACCGCGACAACTTCGCCGGCACGGCGCATCGCGGCAATTTCGGAAGGAGTTTTCAAACGCATCTTACTCCCGTTATATCGTGCCTTCGCGTGTCTCGCGCCCTCTCGCTTGTTCGCTATAGAACACATGATACAATCGGACCGTGGGATTGATGATACGTTTTTCGGCGAGTGAGCCGGAGATTACAGGACTGCTTCGGTTTTTAGAGCGACGCGCGAGGCGTCTGATACCGATGGACAAAACAGGGCGGGCCGCGAGCCTACTCTGGCTTCCGCTCGCCACCGATAACCGCGACGACCTCCGCCCCCGCCGCACTTCACGCAGTCTTCTACGGCTTTTGCGCGACGCCGACGATTCTCTGCCATGGGGGGTACGTCTTGCTACCGATGCAAGCCATGCGTACAGTACCAACCGCGATACCGAAACCGGACGCTACCACGTAGAGCCCGAAACCTCGCGATTGATTCTGTTTGCGTTCGGCCCCGTGATGCCCGAGGAGCGGAAAGAAGGACTCGCGCCGGAACGCCGCCGTGAAGGGATCATCGAACTGCGAGACTGGGTTGAGGAAGAGATACCTATCGCGGAGGCACCTTCGCCCAAGGGGGTAGTCTTTTTGCCGCAAACTCTGGTTGCCCGTGATCTGGTAGAGCGATGCGCCCGGCGCTTGCGGCGGCGCGGCAATCTGGTTGACAACCGGTGGCACGTTCCCCCGCATCTTCCCGAAGACGACGAATGATGCGGGCATCAGATTACCCCGGTGGAATCCTCGGCTATAGAGGCTTCGCGTCGGGGAATCGATCGTTGCCACGTGAGCCGGAAGAGACGTGCAAAGCGCGGGTTCCACATACCGTTTCCGGCTACCTCTTGAACGCCCGCATTCCAGCCCACTCCTGCCAGATGTCGGTCATACAACTCCAGTGATTTTGATCGTGCTCGACATGGGAAAGGCGGAAGAAAACGGCGTACCGGGTGTCGGATGCGATATTCGGCGCGATCCCGTGGGCGATCTGATAATGCACCAGTGCGGCGTCCCTGGCTTGTCCCATGAACTGCTCCGGCTCCGGCAATTCGACGGGAGGCATCCCATTCAAAAGCGATTGCGGGCCGTGTTCGCGGAAATACTCTTCGTACAGGCGATGCGTCCCGTTCCAGGTCGTAAAGTTCCCGCTGTTCGGCTCCGGCACGTCGGAAAGGTAAACACCAACCAGCGCGGTAAAGTTGCCGATGGTACCCTCTTTGACGCCGTTCGTCGGCGAGTACATTCCATCCAGATGCGGACGAAAGACCAGTTCGGGCGGGTCTACCGGGCGCGGGAAGCGCAGGGCGATCTGTCCCCCGTTGACCGGCTTGATCTGCCCCGCCCCGATCATCTGCTCGGCGATGTCGCGTAGCGGCGACGCGTTGTACAAGTCGGTGATGACCCGTTCGCCCGACAGGCCGGGGCAATACGATTGGGCGCGCAGACGTGGCAGATCATCGGGGTGCATTCCGTTCTCGCCGAGGTTGGCATTAACGGCGCGGCGGGCGCAGCGGACCAGCTCTTGCGAAACGATTCCCGGCAGTTTGAGGACACCGTGTTCGAAAAATTTCTGTTTTTGTGCTTCCGTGAGTTGCATGCATCTATCGTACCCTATCTTTTAGCAAAACGTTTTGTGGAATCCGCTTTTTCTGGTATCTTATAGGGACCGCTTTGTTATATCCCGCGGCAGGAGTTGTTTTCGATATGTCTTCAGCGAAACCTTTAGCGTCCACGCCGCCGATGGGGTGGAACTCATGGAACATGTTCGGTTCCTCGATCCACGAATCGAGCATCCGTGAAACGGCGGATGCGCTGGCCTCCTCCGGCTTGAGAGACCTGGGCTATGCGTACCTGGTCATCGACGACTGCTGGTCGGTCAAAGCCGCACGCGACAGCGACGGCAACCTGGTCGCGGATCCGGCGAAGTTTCCCGGCGGCATGAAGGCACTCTGCGACTATGTACACGACCTGGGTCTGAAAATCGGCATCTACTCGGACGCGGCGGAGAAGACGTGCGCCGGATATCCGGGCAGCCTCGGGTTTGAGGAACAGGATGCCAAACTCTGGGCGTCGTGGGGCTTCGATTTTCTGAAGTACGATTACTGCAGCGCGCCCGACGACCAGGCAGTCGCCAGGGAGCGGTACGGGGACATGGGCGCGGCATTACGTGCCACCGGGCGCGAGTTTCTGTTCTCCCTGTGCGAATGGGGCGGGCGGGCACCGCACCTGTGGGGGAGAGAGGTCGGGGCGCAGATGTGGCGGGTGTCCGGCGACATCTTTGATAGCTGGATCAATGTCTGGGTCCCCCACGGGCACGGCTACTACGGGTTGGGCGTGGACGTGTCGCTCGACATCGCAAACGATCTGGCGGATTTCGGCGGTCCCGGCGGGTGGAACGACCTGGATATGCTGGTCGTCGGGTTAAAAGGCAAAGGCTCGGTTTCCGGGGGCGGGTTATCCTTCCTCGAATATCAGACACATATGTCACTGTGGTGCATCGCTTGCTCGCCGCTGATGATCGGTTGTGACATTCGCAAGATGGACACCGAAACGGCGTTCCTTCTCACCAACACGGAGGTCCTCGCGGTGAATCAAGACCCGATCGGCAAACCGGCGCGGCGGGTGGTGCGGCAAGGAACCTGCGAAATATGGCGCAAGCCCCTCGCGGACGGTTCAGTGGCGGTCGCATTGATCAATCGCGGTTCTAGCGGCAGCGATGTTTCCCTGCGCTCCAGCGACATCGGCTTGTTAGACACGCGCAAGCAGGTGCGAGATCTGTGGAAGCAGGAGGAGATAGCCGATCTCGAACGGCAGACCACTTTACGCGTGCAGCCACACGAAACCATTCTGCTAAAAATCACCGCGTGAAACGGTCCCTACCGAATCGGTGCCCCCGGTTCGGCACGGACGCTCAAAGCAGCCCCCGTCTGCGCCGCTGGTCGGGGGAATACATTCCCCCGATCTTGTTTACAAACGCCCGGTCACAACGCCCCGCCGCGTAACCAGTTCACCTGCTCCCCGGAAAGCGCAATCGCTCCCGCCCCGATGATTTCCGCTAAGTGCTCGCGCCGCGTGGTGCTGAACAGCGGAATGATCGACAGACCGGGCTGGTTTAGCAGGTAGGCGACGGTGATCTGCGTCGGAGTACACCCCGTTTGCGCCGCCAATTGCCGCGCCCGGTCGCGCCGCGCCTGATTCTCGCCGTTATCGTTCAGCGTTTCGCCGAGCGGGGTCGGTTGCTTCGAGAAATAGCCGTTCGCGGTGGCCGAGTAGGCGACGATGGGGACGGACGATTGCCGGTGCCACGCCGCCGTTGCCGCGTCCAGAAAACGGTTGGTCGGGTCGGCGGTCGGCATCTGGTTCGCGACCGCTAGACTCCCCCCGATCTGCGACACGACGAACCCGTGCAGACCGTTCGCTTCGGCGTAGTCGTTCGCTTCGCCGATCCGCTCGACCGACCAGTTACTCGCGCCGATGTAACGTATCCACCCCCGCCGAATAAACCCATTGAGACGCTCGATCACTTCGCCGGCCGGCGTTTTCCCGTCGTCACGGTGCAGATAGTACAGGTCAATCGCCTCGACTCCCAACCGAAACAGGCTACTCTCGATGTCGCCTGCCATCACGTTCTCCGCCAGAAAGTCGTCGGGGCGACGGTAATCTGCTCCGCCGTCCGGGTGCCCGCCTTTGGTGGCGATAATAACCTTGTCCGAGTGCCCTAGCTGGCGAAGTGCAACTCCCAACGCACGCTCACTGGCACCAAGCCCGCCCTTTTTCCAGAACGCGTAGCAATGGGCGGTGTCGAAAAAGCTTCCGCCCGCTTCCACAAAATCCGCGACGAGCGGTAACGCATCCTCGACGGAGATCCCCGTCCCCATATCGGCGGCACCAAACCCGAGCACCGAGACTGTCAACGCCGTACCTGGCAAATGAATAGTTTTCATTTCTTTCCTTTTAGCGCTACTTCACCAGCATCACCCGCATAGATTGCAACTCGCTTCGCTGGGCTTCCGTTACTGCCGGGTAGTTCACCTTGAGCGATTCGAGCGTATCCACGATCACCTGCGAAATAATCAGCCGTGCGTTCTCCTTGTCGTCGGCGGGGACGACATACCACGGCGAATCGGCGGCGCTCGTTTCGGACAAACATTCGGCGTATGCCGCCTGGTACTCGTCCCAGTGTTCGCGCTCCTTAACGTCACTGGTATTGAACTTCCAGTTCTTTTCCGGCTCGTCAATGCGAGCGAGGAACCGCTTCCGTTGTTCCTCCTTCGACAGATGCAAAAAGAACTTCACCACCCGCGTCCCACTACGGTGTAAATGGCTCTCCATGTCGCGGATCGAACGAAAACGCCCTTTCCAGATCGTGTCCGGGTCGGCGACCTCTTCGGGCAGATTCTGATACTGAAGCAATTCGGGATGGACTCGCACGATCAGCACTTCCTCATAGTACGACCGGTTAAAGATACCGATTCGTCCGCGCTCCGGCAAGCACAGGTACGTACGCCAGAGAAAGTCGTGGTCGAGTTCGGTACTGCTCGGCTGTTTGAAATTAAACACCTGACAGCCGCTCGGATTGATCCCAGACATCACATGCTGGATCGCGCCATCTTTCCCGGCCGCGTCCATCGCCTGAAAGATCAGCAGCATCGAGTAGCGGTTTTGCGCGTACATTTTTTCCTGCAGGTCGCTCATCTGTTCTACAGAATCGCGCAGGAGTTGCTTGTATTCGTCTTTCGACTTGTATACAGGTTCGGTTTCGGTCGCCCATTTGTTCAGGCGGAGATCCTTACCCTCGGGGACACGGAAGTCTTCGGTTTTGATTTTCATGGTTGGTTTTCGGCATCCGTTGCCAGTTTATTTACGTTATCACGCAACCCGGTCTTTTCTCAAACTCCGCCCCTAGTGGGCACTATTTTCGGTCGGTATACGTAAAATACTTTGAAATGCAAAGCTATTCGCAAAAATTAAACAGCCTGCCGTGGCGGCTATTCTGGTGGGGGGTGTATGCCGCCGCGTTCGGCGTCACGGAGGCCGCCCTGGTCGTGTATGTGCGGCAACTGCTCGGCTACCCGCCGGGACTGGATTACGCCGAGATATGGTCGGCGCGGGGCGAGTCACTCTCGTTCAACGCCATGTCGCGGGAGTTGTATGACCGGGGGCTCTATCCGGTGGAGATTGCGCGGGAAGCGGGCACAATACTCCTGCTTTTTGGCGCGGCGATGGCGGCAGGTCGGTCATGGCGCGAACGATGGGGGATTTTCTGGTACACGTTCGCGCTCTGGGATCTGACATACTATCTGTATCTGGTCTGGTTCATCGGCTTCCCGCGTAGTCTAGGCGCAGTAGATGTGTATTTCCTGATCCCGATCACCTGGTACGGCCCCGTCTGGTTCCCCGTCTGCGTCGTCATGCCCGCCCTAACAATGCTGGGCGCGTGGCTGATGCGTTCTCCAAAGCCGAATTAACACGATCGCTCTTTACTCTTTCTTTTGTCCTCCCGGACGGGGCCAACCTTACGTTGGATCGTTGGACCTGCGGTGCTTGGGAGTCTTGCTACACCGGACCCCGTGCTGTTTTCCCGCGAAGGCGCCGGTTACGGTCCCCGCACTCCGTGCGGGGACCGTAACCGGCGCATTCGCGGGAAAACAGCACGGGGTCTGGTGTAGCAAGACTCCCGAGCACCGCAGGTCCAACGATCCAACGTAAGGTTGGCCCAGTCCGGGAGGACAAAAGAACGAGTAA
>JACMMA010000826.1 GCA_014379275.1 Armatimonadota bacterium
GCGACAATAACCCGCTGGCGAGGGTGGACCCGACCGGGCTGGATAGCTACCTCTATGTAATACAAGGCGATAAGGGCAATTCAAATATTGGTTATCGTTGGATGGGAACACACTCCATGATGGCGATTCAGATTCCAGACGGTAGATATCTCTCTGCCTCTTGGGAAGGACAATGGACATTAAAACTTGGCGTTAATCCGCAAGATCTATCAAAAATATACAAAGAGGGTGCCGATGTTTTTGCACTGCGTGCAAAAACAACAGGAGAACAAGAACGCGACATGCTCAAACGTCTAGCCCTCTCGGTTGGAAAATCACCGAAAGGTCTCATTAGGGAATTAGAAAACAGTTCTGAAGGAACAAACACTTATAATATAGAAGGTCATGGCTACAATGTTATCTGGGATAACTGTACCACAAGGCTTTGGGACTTGTTGGGTTACGCTGGTTACGGTGGATACAAGAATATAGTCCCTTCTCCCAACAGTCTATTCGACTTACGAATCAAGCAAATAGGTCAAACCACACCAGTGTGGTTCGATGTGAAAAAATGAACCGACGAAAAATTCTGTTTTGGAGCGTGTTGGCGATGTTGATATGCTATGTCATCTATCGACTTACGGTTCATAACATTATCATGAATCAACGAGCAAGACTTTATGTCGCAATGTCAAAAGGAGATTCTGATGCAGTCGCCAAAATCGTCGAAGATGGAGTAGTTCTGAACTATGCGAATAAAGCAGATCTACCTTTAGTTTATTGTGTGAGGAACAAAGATTACAAGTCTCTGCAATTGTTGCTTTCTCATGGAGCCGAAACAGATACTTTGGCTGCGAGTGATGCACTTGTACTTGCTGTCCGTAAGAGTGACTTAATCGCATTGCGACTTTTGCTAAAATATGGAGTAAGCCCACTAAAGTCTGACAGGTTTGGTATCATACCTTCAGAGCAGGCAAACGAAACAAAAAATGGTGAGATTATTGCTCTACTGAAAATCGGAAAATGACTATGTTTGCGTTCTACTCCGTTGGCGAGGAACTTCGTAGACACAGACACTCACCAATCGGGTTTGCGATGCGCTTCCGGTTTGGGTTTAACTGGTAATGACTGTTAGCCAAGACGCGCAAGGAGTACGCGCAGACGGCGGCGTCGGACCCGCGCGGCACGTTCCGGTTCGCGGGCAAGCACGGGTACGTCACGGACGTTCAGACGGGGATGCAGATGCTCGGCGCGCGGTACTACCTGCCCGATCTCACACTTTCGGACCCGCGCCTGTATCGGACAGCCAGTGTTTCAGGGTTGCCGCGTCGGCGGATAGGTTGTCCGGAGAGTCTCCCGCGACGAATTCCAGGCAGAGCCAGCGGGTGTGGGCGTCTTCGGCGGGGTTTGCGGTCAGCAGAGAAAGGTACTGTCTCCAGGCGGTCTCGCCGTGCGCGAGGGGGAATCGTTCGGTAACCCCCGGTGTTTTTTGCTCCCAGGTGAAGACGTGCAGGTGCGCCATGCGCGGTAGGAGCGCCCGAAGAATAGCCTCGTTCGCCGCCACTGTCGCGCCGTCGCCCCAGTAGATCGGTTGCCAGAGCGTGTACAGGTTCGCGTGGTTTGCGGCTCGGAGCAATCCCTGTGCGCTGTCGAGGGTTTCGGTCAGGGTGTTGGCGTGGAACTCCAGGGCGACCCGCACGCCCGCCGAATGCGCGAGCGATGCGATCCGTACCGCGTCCGCGACGACCGCCGCCTTTTCCGCGGGGGATGCTTTTTCCGGTGATTTCGTCCCCGCCCAGGTGCGGACCACCGGGGCTTCCAGCGCCAGCGCGGTTTCCAGGACGGCCGCGAACGCCATGCCTTCGGCTTCGCTGTGCGCCAGCCGGTAGTAGGACCCGTACGAGATAACGGCGAGTCCGGCGTCACGGGTTTGTGCGCCGACGTTCCGCGCGTTCGCCAGGTCACCGGGCGGAACATGAACATCGCCGCCCCATTCGATCCCGGACAGACCGGCTTGCGCGGCGAGGCGAATGACCTCCGGCGCGGAGTGCTTGCGGAGTGTCACCGAGCAAAGGCCGGGGCGAAGCAGCGCGGGTGCCGTCGGTGTCATAAAGGGACGGCCCTTCCTTCGGCGGAGATATTTCGGACCGAGGCGCGCTGCACTACCGTGGGGACTGTGGTCATGACCACCGGCGACGGCGGACGCTCCGCCCGTGTCAGCAGGTCCAGTGCGGCATGGATCAAACGGTCAATCGCGTTATCGATCGTGGTGATGGCGGGGTGAACCAGCGTGCCTTCCGGCAGGCAGTCGCACCCGATCAGCGATACCTGCCCCGGCACGGAAATACCGCTTCGGTTGAGCAGACCGAGTAACCGCGCCGCGACGTGATCGTTCCACGCCGCGACAGCAGTGGGAGCGTCGGGCTCCGAAAAATAGGCGGACACGCGCCCCGGGTCGGTCAGCCAACTCGCCCATTCCGCGCCCTGTATCATCCCCAGCGTCGCCGTAATGCCGTGTCGCCGCTTCGCTTCCGCGATCGCCCGCTGATGCCCCTGCCACCGGACCGTTTCTCGCAATTCCCCGTCGGGGTGGACGATAGCCAGGCGGCGGTGCCCGGCGTCGAGGAGGTGACGCACCTGGAGATAGCCGCTGAGCTCGTGGTCGGCGTGGACACAGGGAATCCGCGGGTGGACACCGGCAGGCGGCACGCCCAGGACCACGACGCGATGCCCGCCCTCCCACAATCGTACCCCGATAGGCTCCAGGCGGTGATGGAACAGCAGGAAACCGCCGGGTGCCGCACCGGATTGGAGCGCGACCGGAAGAACCGGCTCCGATTCGTCCACGAAGTGACACTCGATAGTCAGACCGCGCTCCCGCGCCTGCTCGAACAGAATCTCGGTGCAGTATTTGAAATACGC
>JACMMA010000827.1 GCA_014379275.1 Armatimonadota bacterium
ACGGTTCCGTAAACGGGGGCGCGAACGGGGAGTCATCCCCGTCTTTTCGGGCGGTGACGTGACACCCGGCGGTATTCGCGATCCGTCCGAGGAGGGCGTCCCCTCTTCGACGAGGTGTTGGCGATCTCGCGGGAAATCGGACTCAAATTCACCCTTTGCTATGCACACCTCGGCCTGGCTCGCCTCGCCTGCCTGCAAGGACACTACGCCCAGTCGCATTCGATTCTGAAAGAGGCATTGCTACTGTCCCAGGATATGGGTGCCGACTGGGCATTCGCCTTTGTGTTGGAGACGAACGCCTGCGCCGCCGCGGGACAGGGTTCTCACGAGACGGCGGCGGCACTGTGGGGCGCCGCCGCACGCCTAAGAGAAATGGTCGGGGCGCCGCTTCCCCAGGCGTACGCCGACATTTACCAGCCGTTCGAGGCAGCCGCACGGAACGGCATGGGTGAGGCCGCGTTCACAACGGCGTGGCAACGGGCGCGGCAGTTCCCGTCCCCAGGAGTCCTCGAACTGGCGCAGGGCCTCACCTGAACAGATACGGTTCGGGGGTTCCACCCGGCGGCTTTCACCGCCGGGTACTCCTTAAAGGAACATGCCGCCGGACGCTTCGATCCGCTGCGCGTTGACCCATCGGTTGTCCTCGGACAGTAACGATGCCACCACTCCGCCGATGTCGTCCGGTTGCCCGACGCGGCCGAGGGCGGTCTGGGACGCGATGAACTGATTCATCTGCGCGTTGTCGCGGACAACACCGCCGCCGAAGTCGGTTTCGATCGCCCCAGGGGCGACGACATTCACGCTGATGCCGCGCGGTCCCAGTTCCTTCGCCATGTAACGGGTGAGTACCTCGACCGCGCCTTTCATGGACGCATAGGCGGCATATCCCGGCATGGCGAAGCGCGTCAGACCGGTGGAGATGTTCACGATGCGCCCGCCGTCCGTCATCAAGGGCAGCAACGTCTGGGTCAGGAAAAACACGCCTTTGAATTGGATGTTCATCAGACTGTCGAACTGCTCCTCGGTGGTTTCCGTCAGCGGCGCGTTGATCCCGATCCCGGCGTTATTGACGAGGAAATCGAAGTCTTTTCTGCCCCAAGTTTCCTGAAGCACCGCCCCGACGGACTCCGCGAACGAGCCGAACGATTTGCTGTCGGAAACATCGAGCTGTAACGCCGCCGCTTTGCCCCCGAGCTTCTCTATCTCGGCAACCACTTCATCCGCATCGGATTTCTTGCTGTTGTAGGTCAGGATGACGCTTTGGCCTTTCGCCGCGAGGCTCAGTGCCATGTTCTTCCCCAAACCGCGGCTCCCGCCGGTTATGATGGCGATTTTCATGTTCCCTGTTTCCTTTATCAGATCGTGTCCTGTTTTATCGGTTTCTCTCTGTTACAATATGTTTACTTTACGTAAAGAAATATATCCGCGGGGTGATAAAATGTCAATATGTTTTACGTTACGTTAATAAAAATATTTTTCGTGGGGAAGTGGTAATTTGGGGGAAATAGTGGGCGATGAGAAGAGGCGGCGGGGACGACCGTCGAGTGCCAATGCGATCTCGCACGAGCAGATTCTGGACGCGGTTCAAGAGATTCTTCAGGAAAAGTCTGTGCGGGATCTTACGATCGAAGAGGTCGCGCGACGCGCCGGAGTCGGAAAGCCGACTATCTATAAGTGGTGGCCGTCCAAGGCGGCTCTGGTACTGGACCTGTTCGAGGAGCGCATGGTCGGCACGCTGGCGGTCCCCCATGCGGCGACCGCTGAGGAGGCCATTCGCGGTCAAGTCGCGGAGCTTATTCGCCTGCTCAACGGGTTCTTCGGGAAAGTAGCCCGCGAACTTATTGCCGAAGGCCAGAGCGATCCGGACGTGCTCCGCGAATACCGCGAGCGCTATTTGAGCAAGCGGCGTGCGTTCACTTACGGAGTGATCGAGCGGGCGAAAGCGTCGGGAGAATTCCGGAGCGACGCCGACCCGGGCATCGTTACGGACATGATCTACGGTACTATTTACTACCGCCTCCTTATCCAACACGAGCCGCTCGACGCCGCGTTCGGCAGTAAAATCGTTGACGACGTGCTGGTCACCATAAAACAGCAGTGACCTTCCTGCAAGCGAGGACGGCCAGAGGGCAACAGGAAGATCCCGCTACCGTCTGGCGTTCCCATCGCTACGCCTCTTCGCTAGATCGCCGTGTCCACCGCCAGCACCTCGGGCGTTCGGAAGCCGCGTTCGGAGGCGGCGGCGATAGCGGCGATCCCGAACACGATTCCGAAGATGTCCGGGAACCCGACCACACGCCAGAACAGGTAGTTGATCAGTCCGACGCCCAGAATCGCGTACACGGTCGAGATGATGCAGGAGATCCAGCACGTCGTTTCCTCGCCCTCGCCGGTCGCTTTGAACACCGCCCAACCGACGACGAATCCCATTCCCGCGCCGAGCAACATGAACCAGTAAAAGATGGTGAAAACATAAAGCAGTATCCAAGCCAGCGTCACGATGCCGCCGACGATGATGCCGGTGGCGATTCCTGCCGCCATCCGCCCGCCGCCCATCGGCTGGACTTCCCCACGCCGGTACGCCCCCGCCATGTTGTAAGAGCGTTCGGGCTCCGGTGCCGGGGCGACGAGTTTGGGCGAGGGTCCCGAAGGCGTAGCGGCAAACCGCGCTCCCGGTGTGGTGGAGCTGGTCGCCGCAGGAGGCGGGGCGTCGAAGCGGGAACGCGGTGCCCCGGCAGGCGGCGTATCGAACCGCGAAGGGGCGGTTGCGGGAGACGCGGGCGTAAGCGGGTCCGAGGCGGCGCGCATGGGTGCCGCCGGGCTATCCCCGATGCCGCCCATTCGTGACGGCGCGGGAGCAACCGGAGTCGGAGCCTGCCCCGGTGCTGTGAGCGGCGCGGGCGGCGGGGATAAAGGGGCAGGCTCCGCCGGACCGTCGTCTGCTTTCCAGCCGCCGATCGGGGCGAGACCGCTGGGAATACCTGCATTCGAGGAGCCGTTACTCATAAATAGACCACCTTTCCACCCCTTCGGGTAAAACAAGGACGCGGGTGAAGTCTATCGGGAAGCATAAAACGTTTCCCGAAACAAAGCTGCCTGCCGCGACGCGAGAAGAGAATACGCTTCGAGCAGGCAAGATTCCTTCTAATTCGGCAAATTCGGATCGTTTTTTCTTTGTCCTCCCGGACGGGGCAACCTTACGTTGCATCGTTGGACCTGCGGTGCGAGGTTACTGCTTGGCTTTCCTGTGGACTTTCCCGCGATTCGCCGCTGCCGGTTCAACATTCCATGTTGAACCGGCAGCGGCGAATCGCGGGAAAACAGCACGGGGTCAAGTGTAGCAAGACTCCCGAGCACCGCAGGTACAACGATGCAACGTAAGGTTGCCCCCGTCCGGGAGGACAACAGAATAAAGATAATAA
>JACMMA010000828.1 GCA_014379275.1 Armatimonadota bacterium
CTTGGCGTAGACGCTCGCGCCGCGCCGGGTCAGGTCGTATATCTGCAGATTCTTGTCGAGCAGTTCGTTGATCGAAGCCGCGACCTCTTTGGCACGATCCGCGGACGGTGTGCGGTACAGGAGTTTACCGTCCAGCAGGACTTCACTCGTGCCCGCGATCGGTTGCGCCTCGCCTTCTTTGATCGCCGAGACCGATCGCACCTGCACGCGGAGCGTATTCGTCACCTCGCGGCGGTTCACCGGCAATCCCATGGCGACGATCTGTGCCTCGATCAAACCGGAGCGTTCCTTTTCTGGCGGGTGGGTCCGGAAGATACCCAGTTCCACATCGGGGCGTTGCTTCTGGTCGCGTCCCAGGCGCTCCATAAACGTCAGCGAGCCGACCGGGTTATAGCCAGACTTTTGGGCAAGGATCACGCCCGCGTGGTCCGCGTCGCGCTCCGCGTCTTGCCCGAACCCGTTCACCTTTTGCAGGGCGATGAGTTGGAAGCCAGTCATCAGGTTCATCGTATCGGCGGTCGGCACGCGGGCGACGAGCGCCGCAAGTAGACCGATAGCCATCTGCGTGTTTAGGCGGCTTTGCTCGCGTTGCAGTTTGGCGACGTGGTGATGCGCGGCGTGCGCGATCTCGTGCCCGATGATCCCGGCCAGTTCGTCGTCGGACTGCGCGTAGCGCAGGATCCCTTTGTTTATATAGATGAAACCGCCCGGCAGCGAGAACGCGTTCACGTCGTCGTCGTCCACCACGAAAAAGCGGTACTCATACGGGACGTGCTTCGGCGAACCATAGCTGGCCGGGATCGGATTTGCGTTCGCAATGGCGGCGACTTTCTTACCGATGGTTTCCACGCGGGTAAGAATCGCCGGGTCTTTGACCAGTTTCAGGCCGGAGCGTAGCAAATCTTCGTGCGTTTCGCGACCCAGTTTGACCTCCGGGTCCTCGGCGGGCGGCTTCGCAGCCTTCTCTTTTTTCGCCGCGGGCTTCGCCGGGGTATCGTCCGCGAAGGCGAACGGCACGGAAACGCCGCTCAGCCACGCGACACTCAACGCCGCCACTGCCAGACGGCCCCAGCGAGCTACGATAAATGGTGAAAAGTTGTTCATAGGAAATACACGAAACGCCTTTGTCTACATACGCACCGGGAGGCGGGGGTGTTCCGCCGTGACACGGTATCATATTAGCATGAATACGCCGCCATCGTCCTCGGACACCGGGACACCTATTCGCACCGTCACGCATAACGTTGTTCATCTGTGTGAAACGCCGACGAACAGCTCCGAAATGGTCTCGCAACTCCTGATGGGGCAGACCGTTCGCATCGTGCGCGAAGAGAACGGCTGGTCGTATGTCGAGGGCGAGGACACGTACCGCGGTTGGGCGGACAACCGCTGGCTCGGCGAACTGGTCACCGACGAACTGGAACCGGTCGTAGTGCCGTTCGCGGATTTACGAATCGAACCCGATTTCCACGCTCCGCTCCGCCTGCGCGTGCCGATGTTCGCCCGACTGCGGATCGAGAGTGCCACGGAAGGCGGATGGATCGAAGTATCAACGCCGGACCGCGCCATCCGCGGTTATCTGCACGGCGCGTCGAACGCCTTCCGCCCGCTCGCATCTGTGCCGCTCGAAAACAAAACCGAAGTCGCTGCGGTGTTCTCCCAATCCTTCCTGGGCACGCCGTATCTATGGGGCGGCTCGTCGTCGTTCGGGCTGGACTGTTCCGGCTTCGTCCAGTATTGTCACCAGATGGTTGGGATCACGCTCCGCCGCGACGCCGACATCCAGCGCGACGACCCGCGGTTCGTTTCTGCCCCCGTGGCGAACGTTGCGGAAGCCGGGCGCGACCTGCTCCCCGGCGACCTCGTTTTCTTCGGAAAGCCGGACCGCATCACGCATGTGGGAATGCACCTCGCGGGAAATACGTTTATACATAGTGCGGGTGGTGCGGGCGTGATCGTCACGCAGTGGGGCGACGAACGGTACTCGCCTGGTTTCGTGGACGCGCGGCGGCTCGACCCGGCGCGCGCGCTTGAGCCGGTGAGCCGGTTCGAGAGCGAGACCCGGTAAAGTAAGGGACGGGAGACGGCGCGTATGCGGAACTTCGAACAACACTCACGGGAATTAGACGAGGCGGGGTACCGTCTCGAATGGGTAAACGGACTCGCTGTCGTGGAAGCGTCGCCCGTCATGCGCCATCAGCAGATTATCTTTCGCATAGAAAGTTCGATCCGCCCGGATACTTTGGGCGACGCGCCTTGCCAATGCATCCATGCCGCCGATGTCAATATTCGCTTCCCCGACGGTTCGCGCAAACGTCCCGATATCGCCATCTGGTGCCGCGAGCCGGACGAACAGGATACCGAAGTCACGCTCCTGCCGGAAGCCGTGGTCGAGATTATCAGTAAAGATTACGCGGCGAAAGACCTTGTTATCGGCGTACCGTTTTATCAACGCATTGGGATACCGGACATTATCGTACTGGACCCGGAAACAAACACTGTCCGGCACTGGCGCAACGGCGGGAACGAAACGTCGTATCCGTCTCCGGTGACGCTCGATCTGCAGTGCGGCTGCACGATTACCGTTTGAACAAACCACTTTTATGCTACCAGAACTATTTTACACACCCACGAAGCGCGATCTGCTGAAATTGACCGGGAAGGACCGGCAATCGTTTCTGCAAGGCATGGTCACGAACGACGTTCTCAAATTGCAACCGGGTGAGGGCTGCTACGCACTTATGCTCGACGCGACCGCGCACGTCTTGGCCGACATGCACATCCTGAACGTCGGCGACTACCTGCTCCTCGATCTGGAACCGGGCATGGCACCCTTCGTCGCCGAAACGCTCGACAAATATCTGATTATGGAGAAGTGCCGCATCACCGATGTGACTGCGTCCTTCGGGTGTTTCGTGATCGGTGGCGAGCGGGCGGGCGACTATCTCCGGAACAATAACTCCGTCGCTGACGCCGGAACATGGAAGGACAATCAGAACGCCATGCTTCCGGACGACTGCGTACTTAGCCGCGTCAACGTCGCATCAATCCCGCTCTATCGCCTTTACTTCCCGGATCCGCGCAATATGGACGTAGCGTACATGCCGCGCAACGAAAAAGGGGACACAGAAGCTGAACTCCCCGAAGCCTCGCTCGACGCCCTGCGCATCGAAGCCGGTATCCCGCGTTTCGGAGTGGATATGGATAAAACCGTTCTCGCGCCGGAAGTGCGGCAGGACTCCCGCGCCGTTTCGTATAAAAAAGGATGCTACATCGGGCAGGAGATCGTCGCCCGGATCGACGCCCGCGGGCACACGAACAAGGGGTTGGTGGGCTTCTTGCCAGACCCGAGCCAAGCCGTGTTGCCGGAAAAGGACGTGCCTGTGTTCGCGAGCGA
>JACMMA010000144.1 GCA_014379275.1 Armatimonadota bacterium
GGCGCAGGAAGCGGTTATAGGTGACGCAGAGTTCGCCGATGCAGGGGTGCGAAAACAACGCCTGCGCGTCGGATTCCGTTTTGCTCCAGCGCGGCATCCCCTTTGCATCACGCCCGGCGAAGTAGCGGAGCGCGGACGGGTTCTCGATCTCCGCGAGCGGCAGGTACGCGAGATACGGGTCGCTCCGCCGGTACTCCGTGCCCGCCGCGAACAGCAACAAGCCGCGCCCGTCTTCCTGCGGCACGCCCTTCCACAAGCGGTTCGTGATTGCGGCGGGCGCGATATAGATGATCTTGTCGCGGGAGATCGTGGCGCAGTTCGTAAACGTCGCGCCGTCGTCGCGGGACCGGAGCAGAACCGACCGTCCCATGACCGCCCCTTTGCCGGGAACAATGCGGGAGTCCGTGGTGCAGAAAATGTACATCTGCCCGTCGTGTGACACGCCGCCGGTCGGGACCTCGAAGCCTTTGAGCGACACGCCCGGTGCGGCGATGGCGCGGTAGCCGCCGTCGGGTGCAGTCACGAAGGAAAGCCGGACGTCGCCCTCGGGATCGGTGGCGCGGCTGAACGCGATGCTGTCGCCGTCGAACGGGCGCGACTCGTTGTTCGGACCGCTCGGGTGCGTGTCGCCGAACAAAAAACAAACCCGCCCGTTGTGCTCGAACGACGCGCCGAGGTCGGTCCCGCGCAACCCGAACCGCGTTTCCGTGACGTTCACGGTCGGGCGTTTGCGCTCCCGGTCCGTCTCGCCGGTGAGTTGGCATACCTTTTTCGTGCTACCGGGAACCCAGATGATCTTCTCCGCCATGAATAATCGCGCTCCTTCGCGTGTCGCCCGAATGGTCGCCGTGACGCGGGCACTATCACTGCGGGACTTTCCACAGATAGATGGTTCGGTCTTGCTGTAGCCGCCCCCCGCGAACGCTCCGCTCGCCGATGACGAACCGTTCGTTTCCGACGAACTCGTCCGCGAACAGTTCTCCCCAGAGTCCGCTCGAAAGGGTTTGTTCGTGCCCCGTCCGCAAATCATGCAGGTGCTTCCTGTCCCGTATCAGAAAACCCTGTTTCGAGACCGGTGCCCCATCCGCGACGGAGAATGACTTGCCCGTTTCCCGATCCCACACGACTTGACTCCATTCGTAGCGGACAGGCGGCTCATCAGAAAAGTGTTCTACCGGCAGGCATCTGTCGTTACCTCTGGCACATTCTCTCCGGGAGCCCCCCCGGATAACGAGAAACCGTCCCCCATCGACGAAAGATGCCCAACTGATGTCTTCACCGGGGAAGCGGAACGATTTTCCCATGCCCGCCTTGCGCTCGCTTTTTGTCGTCGGAGAAACGAAAACACGCCCGTCGTCCCATGCCGTCGCTACCTGGGAGCCGTCCTCGGAAACGCGAACGTCCCGCAACAGGTGGGGGCGAGTCGGAACCCAATCGGGAACGGGCACCGGTTTGCCGTCGCGCACACTCCAGAATGCAACCGCCTCGCCGTTCACTTTGGGGGCGTGCAAGGTTTGACTGTCGGGAGCGAACGTTGCTCGATCCCAGTTCACAAACGAGTCTTCGTCTGCGATCTCGACTTGTTTCCCGGTCTGAGTGTCACGCACGCACATTTTCGCGACGAAATCCGGTCCGGGTGGACGCATCCAAAGTACGAGCTTTCCGTCGCGCGATTGCGCGTACCGGTGCCCCTTCGCATAATCGGACCGGTTTCTGACGATTTCGTAAGAATCCAAACGGTGACTGAAGGAGGCGACGTTATTTTTGAAAACTACGGAAGAACTATCGTCCGAGAATTCCGGGGTGTGCGGACCGGTATCGGGCAGGAAACTGGCGTAGATAATACGCCCCGCTTCGATGTCCCAGACGACGATCCGGAACTGCATGAAGGGGTATTGCTCCCCATGCCTATCGTGTGCTTCCTGCGTCGCCGCCAGATACTTGCCGTCTGGCGAAACGACCACATTCGTCACATGCCCCTCGATTTCGAAGGTCCGATAAGGAAGCAAGATAGCGTGTCGCCATTCCGTAACCACAAAAGCGACGACTGACACCACGAGTGAGGTGATTAGGAGAACGTTTTGTACGCGGCGCGTCCATTTGATCATGGTGTGTTCACTATAGCGAAACCGTGTACCGCACAAAATCATCGGCGGCCTTGAACCGGTCGTAAAGCCTGCGGGCGGGGGCGTTGCCGGTTTCGGTGTGCCAGTAGACGCGCCCCCAGCCGCGCGTTTTGCCGACTTCGATCAGATGTTCGATCAGCGCGTGTCCGACGCCGCGCCCGCGTGCCTTGGGAGACACATAAAGGTCTTCGAGATAGCACAGCGTCTTGTCGCTCCACGTGTGCGGGTGCAAGACGTAGTTGGCGAAACCGAGCGGGATACCGTCTTCGGTCAACGCGATCA
>JACMMA010000145.1 GCA_014379275.1 Armatimonadota bacterium
AACGGCATCGTCCTCACGGGCGGCAAACCGTTCCCGAAGGATGACGGATCAGAGGGGGATCTTGCGTCGGCGTTTTCCGCTCCGATGCGTGTCGGTGCCGTCCGTTCCTTTGCGCTGCCGGCCGGGGTCAACAAGAAGGCGGGTGAATCGGCGATCTGGAGCGGGTCGGGCGGGATCGGTTTCGTATCCCAGTCCGGCATGTTCGTGGCGCTGCGCGGGGGGAGGGGGACGGTCACTGCGACGTTGGCCGACGGACGCCGCTTCACCCAAACGGTAACGGTGATCGCGCCGGTCGTGCCCAGCCCACCGCCGTCGCCATCCGTATCCCCACGAACGGTTATTTCTGACTGACGGGGAGCCACGCCGCGAACCGTTTCTTGACGTTTCTAAACGAACTTTGTTATAATGCGGCACTGCGCCGCGTGTGCACCGGACGAGCATCGCCGTTTGCACGCTTTTTTTGATATGCATACGAGGAAAAACGATTCCATGATTAGCCGCCTTAAGCGTCGAAGCTTGCCGACGATTCTTTTCGCAACCGCCGCGTTCACGGTTGCCTCGCTTTCCGCGCTTGCCGGAGACTGGCCGACACTCGGAGGTGACTCGCGCCGCGCCGGAGTTTCCGACGAAAAAATAACGCCCCCCCTGTCCCTCTCCTGGCGCTTCACCGGGGTGCCGTTATCCGCGACGGCGGCGGGCGCGTCCGCGCCGACCGTGGTCGGCAACACGGCGTACTTCGCCGCGAAAAACAACGTGGACCCGAACGCGGGTGCGGTCCTGTTCGCAGTAGATACCAAGAACGGGTCGCGGCGCTGGGTTTTCCCGAACGACTTCGGCATGAAAGACAAGGCCGTCTTTCTGACCGCCCCGGTCGTCGACAAGGACCGCGTTTATATCGGATCGTCCGACGGCTACTTGTATGTCTTGAACGCCCAGAACGGGAACGAAATCAGCAAGATCCGCACGAGCGGCTCGGTCGGCGGGACGCCGATCATTTCGGAAGGAACGCTCTATTTCGGTTCCAACGACAACACGGTGTACGCGTTCGACTCGGAAACCTTCGCGCCGTCCGGTAACTGGCGTACCCCGTTCAAGGCGAAGGAGAACATCAACTCGGCGCTGATTTCGGCGGACGGCTACCTTTTCTTCACCACCGCGGATCAGAATGTCCACGCGATAACGCAGACCACGGGGCGCGCGAAATGGTCGAACCGGTTGCCGTTCAAGTACGCGCCGAACTCGCTGGTATACGCCGACAATACGCTGTATGTCCCGACGGGTCCCCGCTTGTTTGCGATTCAGCCGACTTCGGGCAACACGCGGTGGACGATTGATCTGCCGGGCGAGATCCTTGCCCCGCCCGCGGCTTCCGAAGGGGTGGTGTATATTGCCTGCCGGGAAGCCGCCTCGCAACAGTTCCTGATGTACGCCATCCGATCCAGCAACCGCCGCGCCGCCTGGCAAAAGCCGGTCGCTCTGCCCGCGGCGCCCAGTGCTGCCCCGACCATCGTCGGTGACATCATGTACGTTCCGACGAAACGCGGCGTGATCGTGGCCTTGTCGAAAACAGACGGGGCGATGTTGTGGCAATACCGGGCGCAGCCCAGTGCGAACCGTGCCAACGTCACGTTGCCGACCGAGACTGCGGTGGTGTCACCTATCGCCGTGTCGGATGGAACGATCTACGCGGTGACCGAGGATGGATCGCTGTCCGCGTTCCGCCCGGATGCTCCGGACACGTCCGCGCCGCTTTTGACCGGACGCTACCCGCAGCCCGCTCAGTCCATCTTTGGCGGACCGGGTATGGTTGTCACCGGCACCGTGTTCGACCCGGGCTCCGGTCTGGACACCGACTCCATCAAAATGACGATCGACGGTATCGAAGTCACTACCGGTTACAACACGTCTCTCAATCTTGCGTATTACCAGCGCAAGTCGAGTGGCAAACAGGTAGACAACAGCGCGTCACTCCCGAACGGTCGTCACACGGTGACGCTTTCGGCGAAGGATTACAAGGGCAACGTGCTGAACGAGACGTGGTCGTTCGTGGTGGACAACAATATGAAACCCCCGACCGTTAACTACGACGGCCCCAAGAAACCGCGCCCGAGCGGGATCACCGCTCCCAAACCAGGCGGGAAACCAGCGGGCCGGTAGTTGACGACCGAGCACGAAACAATGGAAGCGGGCGCGACAGGGGAGCAATCTCCCGGTGTCGTCGCCCGCTTCGTGCCGTCGGCATCCGGCGAGGGCGCGCAGACACAGGGGTTTTTCGCCTGTCACCGCATCGCCCTGGCGGAGCTACCTGCGCATCGGGTTCGCGCCCTGCTGGAAGCCGCGGAAGGCGACCCTGTCCGGGCGTTGGGGTTCGACATGTCGGTCTGGAAATCGCCTTCGATTTCTCTGACCGACAAACAGACCGCCCGCCTTTCTGAGGCAAGAACCGCACCGCTTGACCCCCGGTTGCTCGAACGGGCCACCTTGACCGGAACCTACGCGCTTCTTTACTCTGATGCGGCGTTTCCGGCTAACCTTTTACCGCTCACCGATACGCCGCCGATGCTTTTCGTGCGCGGGGAACTTCTTCCTGCGGACCGTTTCGGGGTCGCCATCGTCGGCACGCGGCGTTCGTCTCCTTACGGGGACACACAGTCGGCGCGGTTTGCCGGGGCATTCGCCACGAACGGGTTGACGGTTATTTCCGGAGGGGCATCCGGGATCGATGCCGCGGCACATGCAGGCGCACTGAATGCGGGGGGGCGAACGGTCGCGGTTCTGGGTTGCGGCGCGGACATCGTGTATCCAGCGGGAAACCGGGACCTGTTTAACCGCATTGTGCAAGAAGGGAACGGGGCGATAGTGTCCGAGTTCGCGCTCGGAACCAAACCGGAACCATGGCGGTTCCCGACGCGCAACCGGATCATCGCCGGGCTGGCGCGGGCGTCGGTTCTGATCGAAACTCCGGAGGACAGTGGTGCACTCGGAACCGCGAAATGTAGCGTGGAGTACGGGCGGGATGTGTATGTGGTACCGGGACCGGTCGACTCCGGACGCTCGCGCGGCGGACACCGGTTGATCGGCGACGGAGCGATCTTAGCCGATTCACCCGAAGATGTCCTGTTATCCCTCGGCGTCGTTCTCGTTGCGCAGGAGGAACCGAAACTGTCTCGAAGACCCATGCGGGGGAATATAGCTGTCGCCAGCGATGCCGCTACGCCGCCGCTAGCTACCGCGGCGAACCTGTTCCCCGATCCGGTACCTGTCTCCCCACTACCGGATCTGCCCCCGAATGAGGCCGCGTTTTTATCGACGCTGAGTGCCACGCCGAAACCCTTCGATACAATCACTCAGGAGGCGGGGTTATCCTCGTCGGACGCGAACGTCGCCGCAACACTGCTTGAAATGAAAAGCCTGACACGCCGCCACCCGGGAAATCTTTTCAGTAGAATGTGACCGTCAGGACGCCATTCCGGTGTCCTGACGGCCGAACGGCTATTTTATCAGTTCCATATTAATGGTCACATTAACGGTATCGCCGACGGCTTGTGACCCCTCCACGATGTTATTCCAAGTCAGTCCGTAGTCCTTGCGGTTCAGTATCAACGCGGTTTCTACCCCCATGTGCAACTCGCCTTTGAACCCTTTCTGCGGGCCGGTGACCGTGAATGGTAAAGAGATCGATTTGGTGACGCCGTGCATCGTGAGGTTGCCGACCGCGGTGAATCCATCCTTGCGCTTGGTGATCCTCGTGCTCTTAAATGCGATTTCGGGGTACTTGTCCGTTTCGAAGAAATCTTTGCCGCGCAGGTGTCCGTCGCGTGCGGCGTTGCCGGTGTTGATACTGGCGGTTTTTATCGCGAATTGGACGGAAGAGTTTTCCGGCTTTTTTCCGTCGGCAACGACAGACCCGTCGAATTCGGTGAATGTGCCGCGGGTCTTGGACACGCCGAGGTGTGCGACCGTGAAGGCGATGTCGGTGTGCGCTTTGTCTATACTCCAGGTGCCGGTCGCGAGTTCGGCTTTGGATGCTTGTGCGACTTTCGGCGTGGGTTTCTGTGTAGTTTGCGGCGCGGCAAGCAACACCGAGGCTCCCAGCGACGTGGAAACGACAAGGGCGAACGTGGTAGTGAGACGTTTTAGATAGTTCATCGGAATGTGCCTTTCGAAAAAGCAACCGGATAGTTGCGTAGTCAACGAACGATACAGCCAGGCGGGGAATGTAGTTCCCCCGAATTATAACCGATCCGTGTTTTTCCATGGGCAGGAAATCTCGCGGGCGGCGTCGAACCGCCGGGTACATCTTCGCTGGAGAATCAATCAACAATGCCGCAAGTGGACATGCCGATGGCAGACCTGGAAAAGTATGCCGGACGCAACCCCAAACCCGCCGATTTCGACGAATACTGGGAAAAAGCCGTTACAGAGATGCACGCTCTGGGGACGGACTGTGAGTTGATCCCGAACCCGACACTGACCGCCCCGTTCGCCGAGGTATTCGACCTGTATTTCCACGGGGTCGGCGGAGCACGGATACACGCCAAGTATCTGCGCCCGAAAAGTGCGTCCGAACCCCATCCCGCGGTGCTCCAATTCCACGGCTATTCGCATCATAGCGGTGACTGGAACGACAAGCTCAGCTACGTCGCGCGGGGATTCTCGGTCGCCGCACTAGACTGCCGGGGCCAGGGCGGGAAGTCGGAGGATCGGGGTGGCGTTCTGGGAAACACACAGAACGGTCATATCATTCGGGGGTTGGATGACGGACCGGAGAAGCTGTATTATCGCGCCGTGTTCTGCGACACGGCGCAACTCGCCCGCATCGTGATGGCGTTACCCGAAGTGGATGCCGGACGTGTGGGTGCGACGGGCGGTTCCCAGGGTGGGGGCTTGACGCTCGCCTGCGCCGCACTCGAACCTTCTTTGAAACGGATCGCACCCGTTTTTCCGTTTCTGTGCGACTACAGGCGTGTCTGGGAAATGGACCTCGCCAAAGGGGCATACAACGAACTGGCTAGCTACTTCCGGCTGTTTGACCCACGCCACGAGCGGGAAACCGAGGTCTGGGAGCGGCTCGGGTATATCGACTGCCAGCATCTCGCCTCCCGCATCCAGGCGGAAACATTGTTCTTCGTCGGACTGATGGACACGACATGCCCGCCCTCGACGCAGTACGCCGCCTACAACCGGATACCTGCGACGAAAAAAGCCGTCATCTACCCCGATTTCGGGCACGAGGGTTTGCCGGGCAGTGGCGACTCGATTTACAACTTCCTCGGTGAAATTTGACGGCGCGGAATTGACAAAAAAATGGTTCAGCGGGTACAATCCGCTTCAATGCGATTGTATGACCTGCGAAATGGTGCCGACCGAACACTGCTGCGCGCCGCGCTCGCCGACCGCCTTTCACCTTCCGATGACGAAGCAGGTGAGACAGTCGTGCGAACGATCCTTGCCGACGTGCGAAAAAGAGGGGACGATGCCGTTCTCGAATGGACACGCCGGTTCGACTACGCGCAGGCGACCAGTCTGCGAGTGCCCGGCGAAGCCATCGAATCCGCGGTCCGCCGCGTGGAGAAGACACCGCTCTGGGAAGCGATGATCGTTGCCGCGAATCGCATCCGCAGCTTCCATGAAAAGCACAAACGCGAGTCGTGGCTGACGTTGTCGACTCCCGGCGAGACGATGGGCCAGGTCATCCGCCCGCTGTCACGCGTCGGCATTTATGTTCCCGGTGGCACCGCTTCCTACCCATCCACGGTGCTGATGGCGGCGATTCCGGCGCAGGTAGCCGGGGTATCTACGGTCGCAGTGGCGACGCCACCCAACAGGGAAACGGGGTTGCCGCCGGACGCGACCCTTGCCGCGGCGCATATCGCCGGGGTTTCCGAGATTTATGGCATGGGGGGTGCCCAGGCTATCGGTGCATTGGCGTTCGGGACGGAAACCGTTCCGCCCGCCGTTAAAATCGTCGGTCCGGGAAACCGGTTCGTCAATCTCGCGAAGCGATTGGTGTATGGGGTCGTCGGAATCGACATGCTCGCCGGTCCCAGCGAAGTCGGTATAATCGCGGATGAGACGGCGTCGGCGGAAACGGTGGCTATCGAGATCATCGCGCAAACGGAGCACGACCCGCTCAATTCCGCATTATTTGTGACCACAGCGCCTACGCTCGCGGAGGCGGTGGAGCGGGAAATCGATAAACAACTTTCCGATCTGCCCCGTGCGGATACCGTGCGTGCGGCCCTGAAATCCTTCGGCTACATTGCTCTGGTGGATACGATTCCGGAGGCGATCATTACAATGAACGATTATGCACCCGAGCATCTGCATTTGCTGGTGCGAGACCCCTGGCAGGTCGTTCCCGGCATAGAAAATGCGGGTGCAATACTAATCGGTGAAGCTTCCGCGGCGGCGATCGGTGATTACATAGCCGGTCCCTGTCACACTCTGCCGACCGCCGGAAGTGCACGATTCTCGTCGCCGCTTAACGTGGACGATTTCGTGAAGAAAACGAGTATCATCTCTTTCGATAAAGCGACGGCGAAGCCGCTGGCGACTGCGGCGGTAACGTTCGCGGAGGCGGAGGGGTTAGAGGCACATGCACGCTCCGCCCGCCACGTGTTGAAACTGTGAAAATAGGGTACATAGCCAAGGCGTAAGGTGACAGCATCCTTAGCACCCGACACAACAACTAATTATTATCAGGCCGAGGGAATCCCCGGGGAATTCCCTGAACTTTCGGACATTTAACCATCCATGCAAGACGAACAGGACGTTTTACTACTGCACACGGGCGAAGAATCTGGTGATTCCCTGGTTCGCGCCGTCGGCGACATCGATTTAAGTACGACCCCGCAACTGCGTCAAGCAGTCGAGGAGATGATTGCCCGATTACCAACCGATGGCGAGTTACGTTACATGGTTCTCGACATCCGCGAGGTCCCCTTCATCGACTCCGCCGGTCTCGCCCTTCTTGTTGAAATCCGTAAACGGTTTCACAATACCTGCCGCCTCGCGGTTCTGATCGCTACTTCCACACAGCCGGAGCGGGTACTCCGTCTGGGGCGGTTCGACACATTTCTGATCATCGGCTATTCCCTCGAAGAACTTCATTCGTCCGGCGTAGGCGCGAAACTCGTCGCCGCCTGAGCGTGCGTCGGGTTACAACGACTTCATTTCCGGATATATAACATTCACCGAGAGGAGATACGCTGACACGCGACTGTTAGCGGTCAACATCACACGTCAGGTATGAATAAACGAAATGCAAGAACAGCAATACGCAGGACAGACGACACAGGCGAATCAAGTCAGTAACGACTTTCCTTCCCGCGCCGA
>JACMMA010000829.1 GCA_014379275.1 Armatimonadota bacterium
ACTGTCTACGATTCAAAACGCGGACAAGATAGTCGTCCTCTCGCAGGGGCGGATCGCGGAAACAGGCACGCATTCCGACTTGCTGAACCGCGACGGAATCTATGCCCGCCTGTATGCGACCCAGGCAAAACAGAAAGAGGATGACACGGAATGAACCTGCGGGTGTGGTGGAAACGGGTTCTGCCCCGCGAAAAGCGGATCGGATTTTGCGTCAATTTGACGGCATTGATCGTGCCGGCATTGTATAAGACATGGCACACAACCTCGCATAACGAAGAGGTGATACGCAGGGCGGCACGGCAATACGGCGGCGCGATTCTTGTGACGTGGCACGGGCGTGTCTTCACGGCGTTCGCGGCGTTTGCGGAGCGCGGATATCACGCACTGGTTTCCCGCTCCGAGGATGGTGATTTGCTGGCGGGGTTGCTGGGGCGGCTAGGCTGGGGACTGATCCGGGGGTCATCGGGTCGCCGGGCCGTAGCCGCTTTGAAGCAGGCGAACGAAGTAATGAAGAAGCCGGGGGCGATCATCGCGCTGACGCCGGATGGGCCGCGCGGACCGTCCGAAATCGCCAAGTCCGGCATGATCTACTTCGCACAGAAGACCGGGAAGCCGGTGATCCCCGGCGGGTTCTCTGCCCGCCCGCGAATCGTGTTTCGCTCCTGGGATATGTTTCAGCTACCGCTTCCGTTCGCCCGGTGCCGGATCGTTTACGGCGACCCTATTTTCATCGGACCGGACGAGGACCTGGACGCCGCGACTCTGCGGGTGCAGAATGCGATCAACGAACACGTCGCGCAGGCCGACCGGGAACTAGGTTACGACCCGCAACCCGTTCCCGCCGCGACATCGAGCAACGCCAGCGGTCAAAACTGGTAGAACAATCCCCCCGCGAGTTGCGCCATCCGTATGTCGGCGTCGCCCCTCCCGCCTTGATCGTCGCCTTGATCCGCGATGATCGATGCCGCGTCGCCGTGTTGATACTTGCCCTCTATAAAAGCCCCGAGGTGTGTGTTGAGCAGGTAGCGTGCTCCGCCGAAAAGCTGATACCCCCAGCCGTTCGGATGATACTTCTCACTCACTCCCAATCCATCGATCTGGTTGATGCTGTATAGCGCGGTGTATTGGGGACCGCCGCCGATATACGGTTGCAACCGACCGTCGGGATACTTATCACTGACGATCACAGGAACGCGATACAAAATGTTGAAGGACAGTGCGTTAATGCCATTCGTAATCTGGTACCTATCGATACGATCGGAGAGTGGCTCCACAGTGTTCACGGGCTGCCCCTGCCATGTCCCCGTGAGTTGTTTGCTCTCGCCCAACTTTGCGTACATTTTCGCGTGGTTGAATTCGAGTTCGAAACCGACGCGAGGCGTCTTCGGCAGAAAGTATCCTACCTTCAATCCGTAATATGGCGAGCCGGTAAATGGTCTGCCTTCAAAACTCACGTCACGATACGTGACATCAGTCCCGAGTCGCGGTTGGGTCAGGCGCAGGTCGGAAGATTGCGAGGAAGTCGAGCCGGTATACAGGGATATATAGAACGACCGGCTGCGCCGCCGCGTCGAGCCGGCGGAGGGCGCTTCCGCCGGAGCCGTCGGATCCTGCGCGTGTGCGGCGACGGAAGAGAGTGATAACAAAGCAAGACAGAACACGGCGCGGCTGCGAATCCGCCTGAAAGAAGATGGCACTGCTATTTTTCCTTACCAATGACGCGGCAAAAAGGCGGGGACGCCGGTTTTCTCGTCCGCGTCCCCGCCCAGACCGCAACAGTATACCGTAAAACACGGTGCTACTGTCCTTACAGCAGAAGGAGTGCGGGAGTTTCCAGAATCTCTTTCAAACGTGCCAGAAATGCCGCCGCCGGTGCGCCGTCCGTCGCCCGGTGGTCGAACGATAAGGATAGAGTCATCAGGGGGCGAACCATTGGCGCCCCGCCCCGCGCAACCACCGCGTCCGCGATGCCGCCCACGCCGAGGATTGCCACTTGCGGCGGCGCGATGATCGGATTGAACCCTTCGATGCCGTAGTTGCCGAGGTTTGATACCGAGAAAGTGCCGCCCTGAATATCAGCGGAGGTCAGGGTATTCGCGCGCGCACGCTTCGCGATGTCGTCGCGGTTTTGTGCGATTTCGGCGAGTCCTTTTCGGTGGGCGTCGCGAATCAGCGGCACGATCAAACCGTCTTCGCCGAGGCTCACGGCAAGGCCGATGTGAACGTCGTCGAAATAGGTGATGGTGTCTCCCTCAATATGAGCGTTCATGTAAGGGTGTTCGGTCAACGCCACCGCAGCCGCCTTGATGATAATATCGGTCGGGGATAATCGGATTCCGGTCTTCTTTTCGATCGGCGGTAAGAGCGCTTTACGTAGTTCCATCGCCGCCCCCATATCCGCCGACAGATGCAGGGTGACATGCGGGGCGCGCTGGACCGATTTCATGATGTTATCGGCGACCCGCTTCCGCAAACCGGAGAGAGTGACGGTGCGTTTGTTAGTGGCAAGCGGCGGGTGATCCGTGTTCGGTGTCGCCGGAACGGTCTTCGTGGAAAGAACATCGTCCGCGACGATTCGGCCTCCAGCGCCTGTTCCAGAAACGGCGGCAAGATCTACGCCGGAGCCTTCCGCAACGGCCCGGGCGAGCGGCGAAGCCTTCACCATGCGCTCTTCCGTCGGTTTCGCGGCAGTGGTATCCCGTCCGATCAGGAATGACAGAACATCCTTTTCCTGAACGCGACCGTGTACACCCGTCCCCCGCCCGGCGAGTTCGTCGGTGTTGACTCCCTTTTCGGTCGCCGTCCGACGGGCGCGGGGTGAGAGTGCCCCCCTATCCCCGATTGTTGTCTGGGTATCCTTTCCCGTATCGGAAGGCGAGGAGAGGGAGTTCAAAGATAGTAACGCATCGCTTCCGGTAGTGTCCTCCGCCTGCCCTTTTCCCTCTTCCGACGCGGGAGCGGAGATGGGAGACGACTCAAGCGCCTCATCTATCGTAGACGAAATAACGACAACCGGAGCCTCGACGGCGACGAAACTGTCCGCGGGCGCGAGGATCTGGCGAACGAAGCCGGATTCGGGAGACTCGAAAAAGGTCGCGACCTTATCGGTTTCGATTTCGGCGAGGTTTTCACCGACTTGAACCGGGTCCCCTTCTTTCTTCAACCATTGAATGATTCGCACTTCCTCGACGCTTTGACCAAGCACCGGCATTTTCAGAGTTTTCGTCATGGGATCATCGCTCCGACAAACCTTTCGTTTATCTTCGTTTATTTTCTAATGATAAGGTTTTCAGCGCAGACAACAAAATTTCCTGCCTGAGGATCGGAAAAATATTGTCTATATTATGGACGTTGCCGGGAAGCGGTGATATATTACGAGTGCCGTCGGGCGACGTGTCAGGCACGGCTAGTTGTCGGGGCGTGGCGCAGTTGGTAGCGTGCTTGTTTTGGGAACAAGAAGTCGCAGGTTCGAGTCCTGTCGCCCCGATAGAGGCATGTTTGGCTCTTTGTTAGTTGAGTTCGCGGGAGTAGTTCAATGGTAGAACTCCTGCCTTCCAAGCAGATCACGAGGGTTCGATTCCCTTCTCCCGCTTATAAAAAAGACCGCCGAGAGGCGGTCTTTTTTTGTCTAAGTTTTCTTATCACGTTTCCACATGGCTTTGTATCTCAAGGCTTCTTGCTCACGTCCTAGCTGATGTAAGGTGAGGTAAAGCGCACCATACAATGCTGGGTCTGTCTCGCCCCGTCTCTCGATTGTTTTGTACTTATCTAAAGCCCCATTGTAATCGTTAAGACCGTAAAGACAGTCGCCCCAGTGTTCCCACCCTTTCAAATCCTCCGGTTTCGCCTCACAATACTTGGCGAACACTTTTGACGCGTCGGAGAACTTTTTTTGAAGTTCCAAGGACAAACCTAAGTTGAAGACAAAATCGGGATTATCCGGCGCGAGGTTTACTGCTCTTTGTAATGCTTTCTCTGCCTCTGTATACCGTTGCGCATCATAAAGGTAAGTGCCTAAGTTGTACCATCCCCTCGCACTACCGGGTGCCATCGCCACTGATTTATATTGGTACTTTAATGCCTCATCGACCCGCCCCATGCGGATGAGTGTGTTTGCTAGTCCATCGTAACTCCATGAAGCAGGTTCCAATTCTACTGTAATGTACCGAGATCGTAATGCATCCTCATGTTTGCCGGTTTTATCAAGCATGTTTGCAAAGGTCTGGTGTACCAACGATGACCCCGGCCTGGCAAGATTCAGGAGTCGACGGTACGCGACGATACCTTCCTCATCGCGATTAAGGGTTCTGCAAGCAATAGCGAGGAGCCAGACGGGCATCGGGTCAGAGGGGTTCTGCCGGGCTACGTCGCGTAAGACTTTCAAACCTGTCTCAGGGGAGCGACGGCCATCAATGGCGAGGATAGCAAGTGCGCACTGTGCTTGCAAGGAATACTCTGTACCACTTCTCTGGTTTGCTTTTTCCCGAGATACGATTCGTATGAAAAGCGGCATTGCGATGTCGACTTTGAACCGGCTTCTTATACAGACCGCTTCAAACAACGCAATTTTTTGGTCAGAAGGGAAGGCTACCGTGTATTGATTCGCCAAAGCCTCGGCTTTACGCTGATTGCCATTCTTCCAAACGAAAAGAGCATTCTTGTAGGCAGCTTCGGGTGATGCGTCTTTGGCGGCGGCTGGGCAACAGGCAACGGTTGCTATCAGTCCGGCGACGCAAGGGAATATCAAGGCATTATTGTAATTTCTCATGAAGTGTTGACTTGGGAACGGCAATATTCATGCCATCTTCTCACTCTGTCTTTCCTCACCATCTGGTCCGAGCAGATGCTGATAAACGCCGGGCGTTGAATTCGGAATCACCGTTGCGCCGACCGTTTTTTCGTAAAACTCGACCGGACCCGCCGCGCCAATGACGGCGTAGCCGTACCCCATGTCGCGCAGGGCGTGGAGCGCG
>JACMMA010000830.1 GCA_014379275.1 Armatimonadota bacterium
GAACTGGACGGGTAGTCACCCGCTCGGTCGCCAACGCGTACGGGAATGCCTCTACGACCGACGCGAACGGAGCCACGCCCGCCGCGCCTTCCGACCCATGTGGCGGCTACGGGGCACAGCTCGGCTATTACGCCGACGCCGAAACCGGGCTCTACCTCTGCACCCACCGATACTACGACCCGCAAAACGCAAGGTGGCTCAGATAAGATCGCCCGCGACGGCGACTACCTGTGCCCGAACTCCCATTCGGCGGCGCAGGCTTCCCCGGCTTCGTCCGACGCGCAGGGGATCAGGTCGAGTTCGCGGGAAATGTCGCGTGCCGCACGCCCGACCACGGCGGAGTACGTCGGGTAGGCGAGTTCCAGTTTCGCCAGTTGGTCCACCTTCAAATTCCCCGCCATCGCCCCGGCGCACAGATGAATTATCTCCATCGCTTCCTCGCCCGCCACGTGCGCCCCCAGAATACGGTGCGTCGTGCGCGAAACGATGAGTTTACACCCGCCGACAGTACGCCCATCGATCACGGCGCGGTCCATATCGCGCAGGTGTGCCGTGGCGACGAGGCAGTCCGGCTCCTGTTCCCGCGCCTTCTCCTCGGTAACGCCGACACTCGCATATTCCGGGTCGGTGAAGCCGCCGTGCGGGACGATATGCAACCGGTCTTTGCGCCGAATGCCGCGTACGGCGTTCTCCGCCGCGATACAGGCTTGCTCCGTCGCCGTTTGTACCAGCATCAGACGACCGTTCATGTCGCCCGCCGCATACACGTGCGGCGCAGAAACGGAGCGCAACGTATCGTCCACCGCGACATAACCGCGCTTGCTGGTTTCAACATTCGCCGCTTTCAGATTCAGTGGTTCCAGGTTTGCCGGCCAGCCGACACACAGCATGACGAGGTCAGCGAGAATGGTCTCGGTATCGCCGTTGCTCAAACCGACGGTGACACAGCGAACGTCCCCCGAGTCCCGCTCTATCTTCGACACACCTTTCGTTCCGGTGAGCACACGAATCCCACTTTCCTCGAAGCCCGCCTGGACGACCTCAGACACGAATGCGTCCTCCTGCGGCAGGATACGCGGCGCGGTGTCGATCAGTGTTACTTGCTCCGAACCGAACGCCCGTAGAATACTCGCTGCCTGGCAACCGGTAGCCGCCGCACCGACGACGACGACGCGACGCGGCACGGTTTGGAGGCCCCAGAGATCGCTGTGGGTGTGCGCGAGGTCCGCCCCTTCGAACGGTGGTCGCGCGCTATGACCGCCGGCACAGAGCAGGACCTTTTTTGCCGTGAACGTCTCGCCGTCCCCTTCCCCCACGGCTAACTTGTGGGCGTCCACGAATCGCGCCGCACCGCGCCCGTGAACGAGCTTTACTCCCGCCGCTTCGAGACGGTACGCGATCGCTTTTTTGTCGTGCATCGCGCTGATGACTCCATTCACACGCATCATCAGACGCGGAACGGCGAGTACCGGCGCGTCGCCCGCGATGCCGAAGTCGCCCCACTGCCGGGCGTCGCGTAGCAAACGCGCGGCTTTCGCCAGTACGCGCAGAGGGACACAGCCGTCGTTCGTGCAAACGCCGCCCAGTGCACCGCGCTCCACCAGCACTACCCGCTTTGCGCCCAGTTCTTTCGCTCGCAGTGCCGCGGTCACGCCCGCCGGTCCGCCCCCGATGATCGCCAGTTCATAATCAAAATCACTCATTTTGTTTGCGTCCCCACGCCAATACACTGTACCCATTTCGTTTCCTTTTCCTTTTTGTCCTTCGCGGACGGCGCCAACCTTACGTTGGATCGTTGGACCTGCGGTGCTCGTTACTCATTGGTGGTTGTGTGTCGGTCGGTTCTTTCCCGCGGATTTGCCGTCTCGGGTTTTGACCAGGCGGGTGAAAAACCGAGACGGCCAATACGCGGGGAAGTACCCACCCACACACAACCACCCATGAGTAACCAGCACCGCAGGGACAAAGAACCCTCGGA